>JASFHM010000072.1:0-6185 GCA_050123215.1 Phycisphaerales bacterium
TCGTCGTCAATGTCTTGCCTGCAGGAAACGGTTTACTACGTATGAGAAAATCGGTGAAAGCTCCAAGCTGTACATAGTAAAAAAGGACAACTCGCGCGTCCCTTACGACAGAGATAAAGTCATCGCAGGTCTGCAAAAGGCCTGCTATAAAAGACCGGTTTCGGCTGAGCAGATTCAACAGATATCGGATAGAGTCGAAGAAGATGTTTTTAAAAACTTCGACAAAGAGGTGCCGTCAACTTTTATTGGTGAAAGTGTGATGAAGCATCTTCGCTCCATTGACAAGGTTGCTTATATTCGCTTTGCAAGTGTCTATCGCGATTTCAAGGACGCAGGTGAACTCATCGATGAGGTTACTCAGGCCATCGAAGAATCCGATAACGTTGGCCAGTCAAAACTTTTTGAAACATGATATTATGTGTAGATGTTGCAAGGAGGCAGCGGCACACTAATGAAAACACAGCTTAGTGTTATCAAATCCGACGGCAGCATGGAGGAATACATGCACACCAAGGTTCTTCATACAATCAACAAGGCGCTGGTGGCCGCAGGTGAACCTGATACGGATGTTGCCGAGCGTGTTGCAGAGGTAATAACCTATTTTCTTTACGGCGAAAGAGCCGGCTCGGCTGTACCCAGCAGTGAGATTCTCGCCGCAATTAAAATCGCACTGTCTGCGACGGGATACGACGATGCTGCTGAAGTCCTGTCCGAACATCACTTCCAGAGAAGACTTCAGCGCAATCGCGTAGAGGTCTTCAGGACCAACGGCAGTGAGCCTTCCGGCCCCGAGCAGCTTCTGGAGCTGCGAACAAACGCCGAGCGGGCGGTATGGTGCAAGTCCATCATCGTCGATGATTTGGTGGATAAGCAGGATCTCGACCGGCAAAGCGCCAGAGTAGTTGCAGCTATGGTTGAAGAGAAGATATTAGCTATGCAGCTTAGCAGAGTTTTCGGCAGCCTCGTCAAACAACTTGTCCTTAACGACACCGCCGCGATACTACATGCCCAAAGGCAGCTTCAAACAACCTAACCGTCTATCTTCAGTACCCTACCGACGATTGCCTCAGTTGGCTCATCTTCATCAACATCCAGCCAATTGACCTGTTTGAAAGCCTTGAACCAAGTCCGTTGACCCTTGGCTAATCTGCGCGTGTTTTTCTTTATTTGTTCGACGGCTTCATCGAGAGTAACCTTACCGGCCAAATGGTCAATTATCTCAGCATATCCGATTGCGCAGCGGGCCTGTTTGCTGAGAGGTTTCTCCTCGGCAAGCAACGAGGCAACTTCACCAACCAGACCAAGCTCGAGCATTTTCTTAACGCGCGCGTTTATCCTTTTGCTCTCTACCGTCTTTTCTCTGCGGAGGCCGATAATGGTCCAGTCATCACGGGGCTTGTCAGCATCGAACTGTTTTTGCATCGAAGAAATCGGTTTGCCGGTAACCTTATATACTTCAAGCGCCCGGATTATTCTTTTGGCATCGTTCGGATGGATATTTCCCGCCGCGATGGGGTCGAGCCTTTCAAGTTCCCGATGCAGTTCGGCTAAACCTTGTTCCCGGGCTCTTCTTTGCAATTGCGAGCGAATTCTTTCATCACTGCCGGGTCCCTCGAAAAGTCCGTACAGAAGAGCTTTTATGTATAACGCGGTTCCACCGACCGCCACGATTGGTCTGCCGTTCTGGGTTATTTCGCTGATAGCCTTCTCAGCTAATTCCAGAAATCTGCCGACACTGAATTCTTTGCTCGGTTCGACTATATCGATTAAATGATATTTGATTTGGCGTTGGGCCTCTTTGCTCGGCTTGGCGGTGCCTATATCCATTCGGCGGTATACCTTCATCGAGTCGATGCTGATAATCTCAGCGTTTAAGAGCCTAGCCAACTCAAAGGCAAGTCTGCTTTTGCCCGAGGCGGTAACACCAAGTATTAGGATTTTCCTGCTGTTCATAATTTCCTGTCAAAGCACGAATAAAGCCATATAATAAGCGTTTTAACAGCAAAAGGCAAAATCTCGTACCGGATGGGCTAAATCAAATTATGGTACAGGCGGATTTCCAGCTTGAACTGCAAAACAAAGCTAAGCGCGTGAATGATACGCTCGAACAACTGCTGGAGAAGCAGGACCAAATACCTAATGGTCTCAAAAAAGCTATCACGTACACGTTACAATCACCAGGAAAGCGGGTTCGTTCAGCTCTGGTTTTATGGTGCTGTGAAGTTGTCGGCGGTTCGATTAACAGAGCCGCTGAAGTCTCTGCCGCGGCCGTCGAAATGGTTCATACCTATTCCCTGATTCATGACGATTTGCCGGCTATGGATGATGATGATATGCGTCGGGGACAACCCACCTGCCATAAAGCCTTCGACGAAGCAACCGCGATTTTGACCGGCGATGCTCTACTAACTATGGCATTTGAAATTCTGGCGAAGGAAATAGACAAGCCGCAAATAGCGGTCAAGATGATAGCTCAACTGGCGGAATCGGCAGGACCGGCCGGCATGATAGCCGGACAGATGGCTGACTTGGAAGCGGAAAAAGTTGCGAGCACAAAAGAGATGCTCGAATATATTCATACCAGCAAAACAGCACGGATGTTTCAGTGTTCCGCGCTATGCGGCGCAACCGCCGCAAACGCTACAACCGAACAATTGCGGTGTTTCTGGGAATATGGGCTGAAGGTGGGATTAGCGTTTCAGGTGGCAGATGATATCCTCGATGTCTGCGGTTCGAGCGAACAAATAGGCAAAACGGCGGGTAAAGATGTTAAGGCCTCAAAATGTACTTATCCGGCGGTGGTAGGCCTTGAAGAGTCCAGGGTGAGAGAGAAACAACTGGCCCAGCAAGCCGTAGATGCCATGGCATCTCTCGGGCCTGAAGCTGATATTCTTCGACAATTGCCTATGGCCCTTCTCGAAAGGACAAAATAGCCTCTGGGCCTTTTTTAGGCAGCAATATCCACCTCTCCAGGTTTGCCCGCCAGCTTGTTGTGAAAAGGGAGCTTTTTGTGTACAATAGTTGGTTCGCATGTACGAGCTATTGAATAAAATAGAGGGGCCGAGGGATCTGCAAAACCTTTCAGTACCGCAGCTAAAAGAGCTGGCAAAAGAGGTTCGCCAATTCATACTGGCTTCGGTCAGTAAGACCGGAGGGCATTTGGCCAGCAATCTCGGCGTAGTCGAGATGACGCTGGCTTTGCATTACGTCTTCGATTTCGCAAAGGACAAACTTCTCTGGGACGTTGGGCACCAGTGCTATGCTCACAAAATAATCACCGGCAGACAAGATACCTTCGCAAAACTGCGTCAGGCTGACGGCCCGAGTGGTTTTCCCAATCCCGAGGAGAGCTCTTACGACCAGTTCATTGTCGGTCATGCAGGAACATCCGTTGCCACCGCAATAGGCATGGCGCTCGGCCAGGCACAAAAAAATCAAAAAGACCACATCGTCTCTGTTGTCGGCGATGCAAGCATTGTCAACGGAACTTCATTTGAAGCCCTTAATAATCTCGGCCTTGTCAAGAGACAGTTGCTTATCGTGCTCAACGACAACTCCATGGCTATTGACCCGACACAGGGAGCGGTCGCCAAGTACTTATCAAAGATTCGACTCAGTCAAACCTATGAAGATATGCGAACAACCACAAAGAATATTCTTGAGCACACACCATTGATTGGCAAAAGTGTTGAAGAAGCGATAGAGCGTATGAAAAAGCATATCCGAATGGTTCTGCCCGCCAGTCAGCTCTTCGAGAGTCTCAACATACCATATTTCGGTCCGGTTGACGGCCACAACGTCGGTTCGCTTATCGAACTGCTCAAAGCGTTATCACATTTGAAACATCCCGCAATTTTACACGTCTATACCAAAAAGGGTGAAGGCTTTGCACCGGCCGGTGACGAGCCTCATAAATTCCACTCGACGGGGCCCTTTAAAATAAACGGCGATGCTATAGAGAAATCTTCCGCAAAGCCAAAACGCTTCACTGATTCCTTCGGAGAGCATCTTGTTGAACTGGCCGAGCGCGACAACCGTGTAGTAGCCATTACCTCAGCTATGTGCAGCGGTACAGGACTCGAATCGTTCAGAGAGAAATTTCCCAAGCGATTCTACGATGTCGGCATCGCCGAAGGCGCTGCTGTTGATATTGCGGCCGGTCTGGCAAAGACAGGCCTTCGGCCGATAGTATGCATATATTCAACATTCCTGCAGCGAAGCTTCGACCAGATTTTTCAGGAGGTTGCGCTTCAAAATTTACCGGTCACTTTTTGCATCGACAGAGCGGGCCTGGTCGGCTCCGATGGACCGACACATCACGGGCAAATGGACATCGGTTTTTTGAGAATGATGCCGAATATTGTCTTGACGGCACCGGCCAACGACTTGGAAATGAAGCTTGCCTTAGATTTTGCACTCGGCCAGGAAAAAGCTGTATGCATCAGGTATCCCAAAGATTTTGTTCCCAACGATGATTCCGACAGAAGTGCTTGTGCCCAGCCTTTCGAGCTGGGTAAAGCAATAATCGCAAGAACCGGTGACAATTCCGTTTTGGCTATTGTCGCTTACGGCGTCGCTTTGACGGCGGCATTGGATGCGGCACGAATTTTATCGGCTGATGGAATTGAAGCAGACGTGATAAATGCCCGGTTTGCAGCGCCGGTTGACAGCAGAATTGTCACTTCGCTTACAGGTGATAAACCAATAATCACAGTCGAAGACCATAGTTTGGCCTGTGGTTTCGGCTCAGCCCTGCTGGAGACGGTTTCTGCTCTTAATCAACTGCACAGAACAATCATTCCCCTGGCCGGTCCGAGAGCATTTATAAAGCATGACTCCAGGAGTAAGCAGCTTATGGAGGCCGGAATTAATGCCGATAATATTGTTCGGACTGCAAAGAGTATTCTCGGTTTTGCCGAAGGCAACCAATATAAAATTGTCGAACTAAAGACCGGTAAAACATCGAGTAACTCAACTGTTCGGCCAACAAAATGAACAAAACGGCTTTGAAAAAAATGGTGATCTTCGCCGACCCTGCCAAGGGCAGCGTCAGTGATGTTGTTGGTGATTTTCTCGATTTCGCCAAGGGCAAGGCCGAGATTGTCTCTAACTGCCACATAGACGAATGCACTTCTGAGGTGCTCGGGCAAAGCGATTTCGCTGTCGTCTTCGGCGGTGACGGCAGTATCATATCGGCCGCCAGAAATTTAAGCGAAGCTAATGTCCCTGTAATCGGTGTCAACCTCGGCAAACTGGGATTCTTGGCTGAGTTCAGCGCCAAAGAGCTAAAAGAAAATTTTGATAACATCATCTCCGGCAAAGTTCACATTGAAAAGAGAATGATGCTCGGCTGTCGTGTTTTTAACGGCTCAGAACAAAAATCCTTCGCCAAGGCGGTTAATGATGTTTTCATCATGGCCGGGCCGCCTTTTAGAATGATTGAGCTGAAGATACTGGTGGACGGACAACCTCTCGCCGGATGTACCAGCGACGGGATTATAATCTCAACACCGACCGGCTCAACAGCCTATAATCTCTCAGCAGGTGGTCCCATACTGGCCGGCAAGATGGAGGCGATGGTTATAACACCGATATGTCCGCACTCACTTAGTTTCAGACCCATCGTAATAAACGCCGACAGCAAAGTGGAGGTCCACGCCGTCAAAGTTAATGACGGAAGTGCGGTCCTGGTTGATGGACAGTTGTCGGTACCGATTATTACGGATGACATTGTTAGCATTGAACGTGAGAAGAGTTATTTTATGATTGTAAATAATCCGCTTAGAACACAATGGGACACCCTTGCTACCAAGTTAAGCTGGGCTGAAAAACCTAAATATAAAATGATTTAAACCGTACAGAGATACGAACTTGCCCCATTGCAGCTGGGTATGAATTAGTATGGAACGCGGAAAATTCAAAATTTTGGTCTTTGTAATAATCAGCTTGTGTATCGCTGCAGGCTTCGGACAGGCGGGTAGCCAGTTGAGAAGTCCCGCCTTGCGCAATTCTGTCTCAACAAATCCCATAGGCCCGGGTAATGTGCCGGTCACTACTTACCGAAGCGGCCTGATACGCTCCCGTAGCTTTGACGACACAAGCGAACGCGTCATTACAGGCAGAATAGGTGGGGGCAAACATTTCAGAGGCGTGCTGCCGTACAACTCTATATACGATTTCAGCGG
>JASFHM010000073.1:0-6179 GCA_050123215.1 Phycisphaerales bacterium
TATTTCATCCCGGCGTAATGGCTTAAAGGCGGTGAAAATAAGAGCAAAAGCTCCCACCGAGACAAAACCCCCGGCCAATATAACAGAGATTGAAAGACTGTCGTTAAGCTGTTATATTATGTGACCTGAATTTTCAATGCGCCTGTAGCTCAATTGGATAGAGCGTCGGTCTACGGAACCGAAGGTTAGGGGTTCGAATCCCTTCAGGCGCGATTCACTTTTATTTAAGCCCATCTTTATCGGACAAGTTCCTAGCATAGACATCTTTTTCGTCGTCGATTTTGCTAACGGAGAACATTTTTTATATTTTAGTTAGCGGCTCTTACTTGGGGGTAAGTGCGCACCCAATGCCTGCATAAACGGCTTTAGGGGTATTTTGACGTTATGATGAAATTGCCTAGATTCGGATTCAATAGAGACTCGTGCGACGAGTACAACGGCTCGGATGTGACTGACAACGGCTCAACCGAGCAGATTAAGGGACTCTCTAACCTTTATATTCCAGAGGAGGCATCCGGGACATCGACAGCCTCGGCACCGGACATTGTCGATACGCTGCTGCAAATCGGAGCTATAGATACCCAGCAATTCCAGCAGCTAAGACAGCAGCAGGCATTACAGCCGGCCGGTCAAATCGAACAAATACTAAAAGAATCGGCATTTCTGACAGAGCAACAAATTCTCACCGCAAAGGCAAGGATGTACGGCCTGGAGTATCGACAAATCGCTCCTGATAGCATTGACAAGACTCTCATCGAGCAGTTAAACCTCGAGATGGATTTTATAACAAGCAACAGCATTTGCCCTGTCACCACAGAAGACAATAATCTCATAGTAGCCACCAATGACCCAGCCAATATCTTCGCAATAGAGGATATCAAAAGACGAACCCGACTGGATGTACAGATAGTCGTATGCAGCTCACAGGATATCGAAGCTATCTGCGAGGCCGTCAGGGAAGAGGCCATAGATTACAACGTCGATGATATCATAAGTGATATGACCGACGTAGAGGTCGTCGAGGATGTACAGAGAGATTTTGAAGACCTCGAAAGAATGGCAGGCCAGTCGCCGGTCATTAAATTCGTTAATTATCTCATCAGTAACGCCATCAACTCAGGCGCCAGTGATATCCATATAGAGCCCAAGGATAAAAACACCAAAATCAGATACCGTATCGATGGTGTATTATTCGAGACAATGACCTGCCCTGCCAAGATGCACCCTGCCGTGGTCTCACGTATCAAAATCATGGCCAATCTCGACATCTCCGAAAGGAGATTGCCTCAGGATGGAAAGGTCTCGGTAATTGTAGGCGGCAGAGCCATCGACCTTAGAATCTCGGTACTGCCCACTAACCGAGGCGAAAAGGTCGTTATCAGAATCCTGGACAGTAAATCCATTATGAGAGGCCTGGAAGATTTGGGTATGGATAATGCTATACTGGAGAAATTCCGTGCCCAGATTGCCATGCCCAACGGAATATTCCTCGTCACAGGTCCTACCGGTTCTGGTAAGAGCACTACACTGTACTCAGCCTTATCTCAGATGGATGGAGACAGGATGAATATATCCACAGTAGAGGACCCGGTGGAATATGAACTGGACTTCTGTAACCAGGTACAGGCAAATGAGAGAATAGGACTGGACTTTGCCTCGGCGTTGAGGTCACTGCTCAGACAGGACCCGGACATTATAATGATAGGTGAAATCCGAGACCAGGAGACAGCCAAGATAGCGGTACAGGCCGCCCTTACAGGCCATTTAGTACTATCTACACTGCATACTAACGATGCCGCAAGCAGTATCACACGTTTAGTCGATATCGGCATCGACTCGTATCTTATAGCAGCTTCACTGAACGGTGTGTTGGCTCAGCGTCTTGTACGAAGGATATGCCCGAAGTGTCATCAGCCTTATCATGTGCCCGAGAGTATGAAGCAGTATATCAAGCGTGCGGGCATCAATTCACGGAAGCTCCATCACGGTGTTGGTTGCGAGCACTGCAGAAATTCCGGCTATGCGGGCCGGGTTGGGATCTATGAGATGTTAATAGTCGATGATGCGATTCGCGAGATGATTAATCGCGACTGCTCTGTCGGTGCTATGCGTCAGGCTTTTCACGCTTCCGGTGCCGGCAGCTTATTCGACGATGGCCTAAACAAGGTAAAAACCGGACAGACTACACTCGAAGAAGTACTAAGAGTAACAGAAGCATGCGGAGACACTCCAGTTGAAGAAGTTGCTTCAACCGACCGGCCAGACCGTCCTCGAAAAAGCCCTAAGAGTAACAAAAACATACAGGGGTACTCCAATTGAAGAAGAAGTTGTTTCAATCGACGTGAATTAAGCTATGTCAAAGAAACTCCTAATAATCGGTTTAATCTTTCTGTCAGCGGGAATAGCTGCGATGGGTTGGGTTATCGCCTCTGAACAAAAAATGCAGCGACAACGCGATTTCTATAAAAACAAGTACGAAGCAGAAGCTGATTTATATATAGAAGCATATTACAAATGGCTTGGACTGCCGGAAACCGAACGTGATGAGCTGCCCGTGCGGCTTGGTGAGAATCGAAAGAGTAAATCTGCGGCACAATTACGAACCGAACAGCAGGAAAGATTAATAGCCGACATAGACAAATTGGCCACTAGCAACCTCGAGGAACGTCGGTTAGCAAACATGCTCTACGGGGAAAATTGGCAAAATGAAGTTGCAAAATATAAGAACAGCAAGAAAAAGGAACGCTCGATTCTTGCCGGTTCTATTATAGTTACCTCGTTCGGCGGCGTTTTTACCTTCTGCTGGATTGTAGTATCGTTGTCACAGGCGCTGATTAAGCTCAAAAAACACTGTAAGTCAAAAGCGTTGGAAAATAAGCGGGAAATCTCGGATGCACCTCGTGACGATATTTCGGAGACAACCAGAAGTACCGATGACGAGCCACAAGGTAATGAAAAGCTCTTGAATGTTCTGCTTAACTGCCCTAATTATGACAGCGAGCTTGCCGAATACCGGGACGAAGAGTCAAAGCAAAATAACAAGCAAACCGAACAGCAGGTCGAAGTCGAGTTGAACCAAGTAGTCGAGCATAAAAGTAGTATCGAACGGCTGTATATGGACGAGAACTCGCTTAGGCAAGCTGAACAAGAAAAGATTCAAACCAGCCATTTAAACTTGGCCGATGCTATTCGAAAGAGGATGCTTGGCAGCAAGACAAGACAGCTCGAAATAAAAACGGACACACCGGATGATTCTTTCCATGGCACGCTGGAGCAGCTAACCGCAGAAGTAGCTGCGATTCGCAGATATGCAGCCGAGCAACAGGACAGGGTCGAGAAATTGCAGGACGGTTACGACTGGAGCATAATAAAGAATTTCTGTTTACGGATAATTCGCTGCATAGACAATCTGGACAATCGCATCAGAAAGCTAATCACTCAGGGAATTAATGTGGGAATCCTCGAGGAGATACGTGACGAAATGGTCTTTGCTCTCGAATCGAGCGGTATCGAGCAGTTCACACCCCAGACTAACATCGAATACAAAGGCCAGGAGAAAATGGCCGAGGCTGTAAAGGAAAGAGAGCAGATCGGCGACTTCAGAATGTCAGGCAAAATAGCGAAAGTAATTAGATGTGGCTATAGATACTCTGTGGATGAAGAGAATTTTAAGGTGGTTCGTGCAGCACAAGTTAAGCTGTATGCTTAACTTTATAAAACAGAGGCTCAAAAATGGCGAGTATAGCAGGCATAGACCTTGGCACGACTTTTTCGGCACTTGCGGTACTAAACGGTATTGGTAAACCTGAGATAGTCCCTAACGCAGACGGTGACAGGCTGACTCCATCGGCCATCTTCTTTGACGAAGAAGAATCCGGCCTGGTGCGCGTGGGTATCGAAGCGATTAACTCTCGTTACCTCAATGTCGAAAGGTCGGTACGCTGGGTCAAAAGACATATTGGTGATTCCAAATACTGTAAGAAAATCGACGGCAAGAAATGGACCGCAGTTGAACTGTCGGCATTGATACTCAAAAAACTAAAACAGGAATGTTCGACCGAACAGAGCGAAATACAGGACGCAGTTATCTCCGTTCCGGCCCATTTCGATGAAGTCCGCCGCAAGGCAACCATGGATGCCGGCAAAATGGCCGGGCTCAATGTAATCGGAATCGTTAATGAGCCTGTAGCTGCAGCACTTTATTACGCTACCACTCGATCTGTAACAGGAAAGATAATGGTATACGACCTCGGCGGCGGCACATTCGACGTCACCATCATGCAGGTCAAAAACAATGATATGAATATTCTCTGTTCCCAGGGTGACCATGCGCTGGGCGGCATTGACTTCGACCAGAAAATTCTCGAGATGCTCGAAGAAAGTTATCGAAAGGAAAACAAAACCGAGCTCGTAGACTCCGATGAGAACAGAGCAAAGTACGAAGACGAAGCCGAAGATATCAAAAAAACACTCTCCCGCCGTGATGTTGCTAAAAAGATGCTCTATGGACCGGCTGGCAATATTAGAGTTGAAATAACCCGCCAAATGTTCGAGCAGGCCATCAGCTCTTTGATAGACCGCTCGGAGATTCTCGTTGAGGTCGCCCTTGAGGAGGCAAAGCTCAAGGTCGGTGATATCGATAAAGTTCTGCTTGTGGGCGGCAGCAGTAGAATTCCGCTTGTTCAACAGCGTCTTGCGAAGAAGTTCGGCTTCGAGCCGGAAGCAGCGGTCAACCTGGACGAGTGCGTCGCGCTTGGAGCGGCCCTGCACGCTGGTCTGACAATGCTCAGGGATAAACCTGACGAAGTCCCTGCTGGTATATCCAGTGGTCTCAGAGATATCAGCCTTACCGATGTATGTAACCACAGCTTTGGCACGCTCTGTGCTCCGATTGATAAAGAAACAGGTCGCAGAACAATCCAGAACCGGATAATACTTAAAAAGAACACCCCCCTGCCTTGTGAGCAATCACAGCTCTTTTATACGATGGCTGTCGACCAGAAAGAGCTTGAGGTTACGGTTACTCAGGGCGAGGATGTTGTGCCGGAGTACGTTAACAAGATTGCGACCCATCGCTTCGAACTCCCTGCCAACCGTCCACCCAAGTGTCCGATTAAGGTTACGTACAGCTACGATATCAATCAGCGGATGCACTGCACTTTTCAGGATATGCAGTCCGGCAGAGTTTTAGAAATTGAGTTTTGCCTGGATCAAAACGGTCAGCTTTCAGAAAGTGACACATCCGAAAAATGCCAGCACGTACAATTAGCAAAGGTCGAATAGCACTCAAATGGTGTATCGAAGCGGCCGGATGGATAGTTTCTTCCTGTCATTGCTTAAAGGCTCTATTGCCGCAATGCTCGCAGCAGGTAGTTCCAATCCCGTCGGAAAACATCCTGCAGCCGGGGTTTGACCCCGAAAATCTCAACTGCAGAGTAAAAGTACAACAGGGTCAGGAACAAGACATTCTCGAATTAAGTATCTGTGGAAAAGTCCGGGCCCGCCAGGGTAGCCAAATAAGGTTACTGATTCATCTCTATGATGTTACAGACAGCAATCGGCGCCCAATCTACAGGGCAACACCAACTGCGACACTAACAAAAGAAGATATCTTTGAGCACGTCTGCGAACTTGGAAAAGTGCCACAGCAATCCATAGATATTCCGGACTGGATACCTGTTGCAAAAATTGAGTCCAGGTGGTTGCTGCCTCCCCGAAGTGGCCGAAGAAAGATATTGCTGAAAGCTAATTTATACTGCTGCGAGAACTTTCAGCAGTTGGCAGAGACGCAATGCGTATTCAATTACGAAACTCAGGATGCAGGTTATCTCGACATACAGAGAAACGTCGAGCGAGCAAAAGCCTTGGGAGCCACGCTCGCTCTTGCTATCAGCTCAGCAGACGGCAGAATGTACAAATCTGAAATCGAGTGCATCAAGCAATGGACGCATAATAATATTCACGGCTCCAGCAAAGCACGCAAAAAGAACAACCAGCTTGAACGGGCACTAAATAAAACTATCAGGTTCTTCAGGAAAGGTTGTAAGGTCAATATTCAGCGCTTGTGCGAAGAGATGACTGAAATCACTCCTTTAGCGTACCGTTACGATATCGTCGGGCTCTGTCTCAAGGCTGTTGAAGCCAAGGGTTTTGTAACAGCCAGCCAGGTGGAATCGCTC
>JASFHM010000074.1:0-6133 GCA_050123215.1 Phycisphaerales bacterium
CGGGCTCTGCACCTTTGGCCGAGAGGAACGAACCACGAGGGTCACTCCAGTAATTTTGTTCACCGGTGTTGATGAAGACCGGCCGAGGGGCCATCAACGCAACCAGCATGTGCCAGTCAACCGGTAGCTCGTTTACCCTGTTTCCATAAGTTTTAAAATTGCCGCAGAACCAGTGTGGCGCGTATTCGTTGATTGACCTTACAGTTTCGCCGTAGCCTCGGCGGACAATTACAACGCCGCCGCAGCCGGACTGGCCCGAAAATACAATCGCGAAGCGTTCGTCCTGAGCGCCGGCCCACATCGCAGCTTTGCCGTAGCGAGAAAAACCTAATGCGCAGACTTTTGAAGCGTCGATATCGGGGTCGGTTTCTATATAGTCCATAGCTCGGCTCATGGCCCAGGCCCAGGCGCCGAGAGCGCCCCATTCGTTCGGCTCAGGGTGCGTCTGGCCGGGGTTTGCGAAGGCCTTACGGATACTTTTTTCATAACCGTCTTTTTTGTCCGGCTCGATTTCGAAAGGCATGAAGGTGACCAGGCCGTAACCTCGTTTGAGCAAATTCGCAGGATTACGAACGCCCCATGGTATCACGAAAACCGGGACCGGCTTGGTATGTTTCGTTGGCAACAGGATGTTCAGGTTCATCTTCGGGCCGTCCTCTGTGCCTTTGAAGTATACTGCGACGGTTTTAGCCACGGCTCTTCGATTCGATGCGTTGGGGTCTTGCGAGATAACCTCCCAACTCATTTCTTTCGGACGACCTACCATAGTATGGCCGTAAACGTGCTCTTCGAATAGCTTGATAATTTCAGGACGACGTTTTTCTTTCCATGTGTTGATGTCAGTGACCTTCTCGCCGTTTAGTAGAACAAGTGTCTCCGGCAGTGTGTATTTTGGAACCTTTTCTTCGTCATACTGGGCTGGCGGATAGTTCGGCGGAAGCTTGGGTGGTTTTGCGAAGAGAGTATAACAGCAAAGGATGATGAGCAGAATTATGGCGATTTTCAATGCTGGTGAACGCTTCATAGTTAAGTTCCTGTATTTTAATGCTTAGTTCAACAAGTCATTTGCCGCGTTTACGAGAAATATATAATCTGCGCCTCCGCCGATGACGTACTCATTTTCACCCCACAAAAAAGGCCAGTCTTCTTTATTCTCAGGAAAATCCGGCTTGACAATGAGAACGCCCGGCACTACTCCGCCTGCGATGAATGAATAATCCGCTCGATTATTTCCGTATGCAACCTTTTTCGAGTAAGTTCCAACACCGGAGACGAAAGAGATATTGGAGCCTGGGTGACATCCGAGAATATAGTTCAATCCTCTGAAGGTATATTCGGGTCCGATGATTTCAGGAAAGGCCTTGTGCAGAATATAAGTTGTTATACCGAAACGGACGGCCCTGCCGCTCCCCGCCCAGCCGCCTGTTGAAATGGGGACACCGAAAGGGTTTTCTTTGTAGTATCCTTCGATTTGTTCCTTGTAGTCTTTGACCGCAGCCTCTACCTTTTGTACGTATGATTTATCCATGTAGGGCATTACACGCACGGCCGTGACGGCATGAAAGCCGAAATGCTCTTCGACCCTCGGCCAGAGTTCATTTATTTTGTCCGCGTACTTGGAATCTTTTGTGCATATCAAAAGCTCAACGGCCGCTTTGAACTGCTCATCTTCCAGCCGGCCTCCGGTAGTATTGCCGCTACGGAATAAATTTGGTTCATGACCGGCCTCCTCGTCCCAGGCTTTTGTCGCTGTTGTTCTGCATTCTTCTGCAAGAGAGTCGTTATATCCACGCAAAGCCCGACCAGCCGCCGCTAACGCGCCGATAGAGCCGTAATTCAACGGAGTTGATTTGCTTGTAAACGCCCACCTGTCGTCGAAAGTACCGCTGGTAAATCCATCTGTTTCGCCGCTTTTAAGTTTCGGATTGTAAATCAGATTGTCGGTCATAGTTAAACCGTCGCCAAGATGCGTGTATTGTGAAAGGTCGGGGACTATTATACCGTTAATGGCATGACCTACAGCCCTGTGTTGAGCTATCAGGCCCAGTGTTCCATGTTCTAACTGCTGGAGTATATCAGGCACGCCGTCGGGATGATGAATGTCTACATAACGTTTTTTCTGGTCGATGAGAGTTTCATCACGCTTGAGGCCGAAAGTTTCCCGGATTTGAACCAGGCCCGATACGGTGTGATATTGGGTTTGAGTTCGAATGTCGTAATCGCCCGCATCGTACCAGCCGCCAATATTCAAGCCGTCAATATGCTCACCGGGCTTGAAGGGTGTATCTGTAGTAGGGCCCTGGGCGTATAAATCAAAGTGCTTGTGATTGACCGGTGCCTGCAGAGCATCATCGAGGTGCGATGCACCATGCCAGACGCGATAAGCCTCGTTAACGAGCATATGGTCCATCTGGACCGGGAAGAATACATCGAGAGTCGGATGCCATGCCTTTTCGTAAATATCCGTCGCGATTCTGAATGTCTTTGTACGTACGTTGCCGTATTCGATGACATATAATCCCTCTTCCTTTACCGGTGAGAAATCGAAAGTGAGGTAATTGTATCTGAAGTATTTGCCCCATTTTTTTGTTCGGCCTTTGTATTTTTCAATGAATTTACCGTCAGTGGTGACTTTTAATACGCGGGTTGTTGGAAGTGGTTTATCGACTTTGTAAAGCTCGATGACAGCAACTTTTTCCTGCTTCGGATGGTAACCGAGCTGCGAATGCCCAATCATTGGCGGACGAATCCAGCCGTCGATAGTATTGGCAGTCAGGAACCACTCGACAACTTTGCCGGTTTTACCTTCCGGGACGAGGGTTCGTAAAACGTACCAGCCGTTCTGGGCTTTGTTTCGACCGTCATATAATAAAAGCTCACCGCTTTTTGCTTTGACGGTGACATGCCTTTCGGCATCTTCGGGGGCGAGGACAAGGGTTTTACCTATGGCAATTGGTTTCGGCTCTACGACCCCTGATTTTTGCACTTGCATCGGCCCACTTGGATAAAGTGGAAAAGTTCCACTTTTATCGTCCATTAAATATGACTTTTCAAAATAGGCAGCTGGAAGAAATTCCAGATTGAATCCAGCTTTGCCGATGAGTTTTTCCGGCAGTAGCTTTTTAAGATTAACGCTTAGGAGTATCCCGTCACCGTGCGCCTGGGCTTTTATTGAATATTTGAAGTCATAATCGGGATAAGTTAAGAATGCTTCGATGCTGTTGTTGTTCGCATCTACTTTACGGTCTAAAAGTTCGGGGATAGGGTCCCATTGTTCGGGTGTGGGATTCAGTCTTACGCCGCCGTTGGTTGCTGTTCTTACTTCGTGGTGAATAATCTCAACACCGGTGATTTTGGAATCGCCGAAGTAGTTATTATACCAGTTACTGAAAACAAGAACATTGAGACCGCGGGTCTCGAAGTATTCGAGATTGTTTACAATCAGCCTGCCATTGGCATTTTGAGCGCTGCATATGGAAATTAAAAAAAGCGTTGTTACCAATGTGTTGCGAACAGAGAGTTTTTGTAAACTCATTTTTCCTCCTAAAAGAATAGGTCAAAGATTTTGCCTCAACCCGGCCGCTGATTATATAGGATATTGTCGATTCCGACCATATTCTTTTCATCTTTCGATTCGTTCAATCCCCGTGCAAACAAGGGGGGTATAACCACCAGTGTATTAAACCAAGTAAGTGGGGTCCTTGGCAGAACCTGTCAAGTTGGCGTAGCCGGGGCTCAATCATGCCAAAAATGGCATTGGAACCAGCCTGGGTAGCCTTAAAATCTGCCGGTAAAAGTAATTGCTGTAATTATAAGTTCCTATTTATCAAGAGCTTACATCTTAGTGCGTCCGCGAAGTTGTCTGAAAAGAGCAAAATGGTATAGTTTTTGCATGTTAACTTTATTTAGAGGCGGTTCGGAAAGAAAACGCGCTGAGTATGTGGCTTATATAGATTAAGGAGAAGAACAATCATGGCAGTAAAAAAACTCGCATTTGAGACCGACGCCAGGGCGGCCCTATTGGCAGGGGTGGAAAAGCTGGCGGTGGCGGTTAAATCAACGCTTGGCCCTCGCGGCCGAAACGCCGTTCTCGATAAAGGCTGGGGTGGGCCTACCGTTACAAAAGACGGCGTGACCGTGGCCGAGGAAATTGACCTTGCCGATAAGAATGAGAACCTCGGCGCAAAGCTGGTTCGTGAAGCGGCAAGCAAAACCTCGAAGATTGCCGGTGACGGAACGACTACCGCGACGGTATTGACCGAGGCGATGTTCAAAGAAGCTTATCGCAACTTGGCCGCGGGTGCCGATGCTATGTCACTTAATCGTGGTATGCAGGCTGCGGCTAAAGCTGTAACCGACAAACTCGCATCTCTCTCGAAATCAGTCGATGTCAACAAAAAGGATGATATCATCAACGTGGCGGCCATTTCTGCTAATAACGATTTTGAAATCGGAAAGACAATGGCCGATGCATTCCAGAAAGTTGGCAAAGACGGCGTCATTACGGTTGAAGACGGCAAGGGAATCGAGACAACGGTTGATTTTGTCGAAGGGATGAATTTCGACAGAGGTTATCTATCACCTCACTTTGTGACTGATGCGGACAATATGGTTTGCGAACTTGAGAAGCCTTATATTCTTGTCCACGAAGACAAAATCAGTAACGTTGCTAAATTGGTACCGCTGCTGGAGAAAACGGCAAAGGCTAATAAAGCACTGTTGATTATCGCTGAGGATGTCGAATCCGAAGCGCTCGCTACGTTGGTCGTCAATAAATTGAAAGGCGTGCTGAAAGTAGCGGCTGTTAAAGCCCCCGGTTATGGTGACAGAAGAAAAGCTATGCTGCAGGATATTGCTATTCTTACCGGTGCTGAGCCAATCTTCAAGGATTTGGGAATCGAACTTGATAATGTCAGCGTCAAGCAGCTTGGCGTAGCAAAGAAGGTCACTATCGACAATGACAATACCATCATTGTTGAAGGAGCAGGTTCGGAAGCTGCTATACAAGGCCGCATCAAGCAAATCCAGGCCGAGATAGAGACAACCACCAGCGATTACGACCGTGAAAAGCTTCAGGAGCGCCTGGCTAAGCTAACCGGCGGAGTTGCACAAATCAACGTCGGCGCAGCAAGCGAAGCCGAAATGAAGCAGAAAAAAGCACGTATCGAGGATGCGCTTCATGCTACGAGAGCTGCTATCGAAGAAGGCATCGTACCGGGTGGTGGAGTAGCTCTTATCAGGTGTGCCGATGCAATCGATAAACTGAAACTGAAAGGCGATGAAAAAACAGGTGCTGACATCGTAAAGAAAGCTTTAATAATGCCGTGTTACTGGATTGCCGAGAATGCCGGCGCAACCGGCAATCTTGTCGTCAGCAAAATAACAGAAGGCAAAGATGGTTTCGGCTACAACGCTAACACGGATAAATACGAAGATTTAATCGCAGCCGGTGTAATCGACCCGACCAAGGTGACACGCATTGCTCTACAGAATGCTGCATCAATAGCAGGCTTGCTTTTAACGACGGATTGCCTTGTCACTGAAAAACCCAAAGAAAAGGAAGATATGCCCGCCGGCCCCGGTGGACCTGGCGGAATGCCTCCTGGTATGGGAGGTATGGGAGGCATGGGGGGTGGAATGCCCGGTATGGGTATGATGTAAACAAAATTCCTTAACAAACAAAAAATAAACGCGTGGATATAAAGGAGAAGCGACATGAAACTCAGACCGTTGGAAGATGGAGTAGTAATAAAACAGCTCGAAGCTGAGGAGAAAACCGCAGGCGGTATTATTTTGCCTGATGCTGCTAAGGAAAAACCGCAGATGGGTAAAGTTGTTGCCATCGGGCCGGGCAAAACGCTCGATAGCGGAAAGACCGCCAAGATGACGGTCAAGAAAAACGACCAGGTAATCTATCCCAAATACATCGGTAGCGATGTCGAAATTGACGGCGACAAATATATAATCTGCAGAGAAAGTGACATACTGGGAATCGTTGAAAAGTAAAATATCTGAGTAACAATCTCTTTACGAGGTAATAAAAAATGGCAAAGCAAATGATGTTTGAAAACGCAGCGCGAACCGAGCTTAAAGACGGCCTGGAAAAACTCGCCGCTGCGGTGAAGGTTACTTT
>JASFHM010000075.1:0-6113 GCA_050123215.1 Phycisphaerales bacterium
TTTGGCGACGGTTAGGCCTGTTAGCTGTTCGGGTTCGGCGTTGGGGTCGGAATCATCTTTTATTTCTATACCGTCGGGAAAGGCCGAGGCGAAAGTTCCAGTGACAAGATATCCCATGTGGACCGGTTCGATACCGTCGGTGAATCGTCGCATAAGCCTTTCGGGGTCGGGTGCCATAAGCTCATAGGGGCTTTCCAGAGTCCAGGTGTTGCCTCTGCTGCTGGTGCTTACAAGCGGTATGTGCTGAATGTTAGCTTCGTTGGTGTCAGATACGGGTATTTCCTGAAGCGCGCCGGCGAAGGCGACTCTAAGCTCGTTTAGATTTGCGGTTATGGCACTGTCTCTGTTAAGGCCTTCGGGTGTCACTTTTAGTACGCCGATGACTTTCTGCGGTCTCTGATTGGAGCCCCAGGGCAGAATTTCAGCGAAGCTTCGGTCGCCGGCAAATTCTGCGGAGGGCATTTTCAGACCCCACTTTTCCATCAGTTTCGTAAGGTTCGAACTGCTGCCTGAGGGCTGGCTCATCATCATCTGCTGTTGTTTTGGCTGGTCAGCGAAACAGTGGGGGTCGACGAAGACAAGCGTTCGGCCGCCTTTTAAAACAAACTGGTCGATAGCGAAAAGTGCTTTGTCCGGTAAGTCCTTTGGATGTATTACGAGCAGGATGTCGATGTCGTTTATTTCTTGGACATCGCTATCGATTTTCTTGACTTCGTATTGTTCGCGCAATTGCTCGATTATAGTCCATGGTCCCTGCGGGCGTCGGCCCTGCATCTGCATCATCTGCATCATATACGGGCTAAGGTCTTCGCCCATAACGGGCAATGAGCTGAGCACGCCGACGTTTTTCTTCTGGCGGCGGATGGCAGAGTCAATCAGATAGCTGATGTCGTATTCGACGAAATTCTGTCTGTCGGGTGAAAACAGCGGGATTTCTTTGTTGACTCCGAACTGAGTTTGAATGACCAGACCGAAGATGAAATTTTCTTCTTCACTCATAGGAATACGGCGCAAGCCGTAGCGTATGGCGTCAGCTTCGTCGTCGGTGAACGGGCGCGGGTCAATTACCTGCAAGTCGACCATGCCGGCCGAGTTTGCGACATATTGCTTCAGCAGCGATTCGACAAAGTAGTAATAATTGTTGAAATAACGAATCTGGTCGGGACCTTTCATTGCGGCAGTTTTGGTGTAATAGAGTTTCATCTTTATCGGCTGATTGAGCTTGGCCAGTATCGATTTTGTCCCATCAGAGAGCGTGTAGAGGTTGCGGTCTGTTACGTCGAGGCGTGCGTGGGCAAGTAGATTCTGCGATATGCTAATGGCGCAGAACATTATAATTGCGATGAAGACCACAGCTAAGATGACTCGCATGGTTCTGTTCATTAAGCCGCCTTTCTTTCATCCAGTACGATAATACACGCGACAGTCCAGCCGATTATCAGAAGTACGAAGTATGAAATGTCTTTGAGCTGAATCAGTCCTTTTTGAATCGATTCGAAATGCACAAGAAAACTCATGCCCTCAACGGCAGAGACCATCGAAGCGGGCATAAAGTCTCCGAGATAATTTAATGTTGTAGGCATTCCTGCATAGACGAGCACAGCCAGAGCGGCGACCGACAATATGAAACTGAC
Source organism: Phycisphaerales bacterium (assembly GCA_050123215.1). Taxonomy (GTDB): domain Bacteria; phylum Planctomycetota; class Phycisphaerae; order Sedimentisphaerales; family Anaerobacaceae; genus CAYMOE01. The sequence goes on from JASFHM010000075.1 coordinate 1,635, forward strand.
GACCTGATTTTTTGTCAGGGCTGAGAAAAAGCATCCTACTGCTAAGAATCCGCCAACCATGAGGATTGCTCCCAGATAGCCGGTTATGATGAGACCAATATCGGGATTACCAAGATAGGTGACAGTTAGCGGCATGGTAATTGTCAGCAATAGTGCGATGAGCAAAAAGACCCACGCGGCGAAGAACTTACCGAGCACGGCCTGCGTTGATGTAATTGGTAGTGTGAACAACAGCTCGATTGAACCGCTTTTGCGTTCTTCGGACCAGAGACGCATGGCTACGCAGGGAACCATGAACACGAACAGCAGGGGCAGGTTCTTGAAGAACAGTTGCAAATCGGCCTGGCGATATTCGAAGAAACCCTGCCTGAACGGCAAGTAGCCGGCGAAGAATAAAAATATTACAAGAAAGACGTAAGCTACCGGCGTGGCGAAGTAGCTTTTCAGCTCTCTCTTAAATACTGCCAAACATGCCTTCATCGTTAATGCTCCGTTTATAATCCTGAGCTATGCGCTTTTCTTTCTTGTGATTTTCCTAAAGACTTCATCGAGGCTGCACTTGTATTCCTCTTTTAGCTGCTGCGGGGTAGAGTCAACAAGTATACTGCCTTTTGCTATGATTATGGTACGGGTGCATACGGCTTCGACCTCTTCAAGTATATGTGTCGAGATAATGATGCACTTGTCTTTGGCCATGCTGTTGATGAGTTGGCGGACTTCGTGTTTCTGGTTGGGGTCGAGTCCATCGGTCGGCTCGTCGAGAACCAGGACGGGCGGGTCGTGAATTAAGGCCTGGGCGAGGCCGACCCTGCGACAATAACCTTTGGATAATGTCTCGATAGTCTGATGATATACCGATTCGATAGAGCACATCGGGACGATTCGGTCCAGTGCTTTTTTGCGGTCGGCGCCGCGGATTTGGCGAGCGTCACAAATGAAGTTCAAAAATGCACCGACGGTCATCTCGCCGTAGGCGGGAGCGTTCTCGGCGAGGTAGCCGAGCGATTGCTTAACCTGTACGGGTTCCTTGATTATGTCGTGGCCACAGATGGTAGCTGTGCCCGAATCGGGCCGAAGGAAACAGGCGAGCATTCGCATGGCCGTGCTCTTGCCGGCGCCGTTTGGGCCGAGGAAACCAAGGACCTGACCTTTTTCGGCTTCGAACGATAAAGAATCGACGGCGACAATCGGTCCGAATGTCCGTCTTAACTGCCTGACGCTTATCATGTCGGTCTCCGATACCAAAATAAATTCACTGAAAAAACCGCAGAAAACCCGCGGTCTGTTCTGTTTCGGTCCCACCATTATTTCAAGGTATTTGGGAATTATAATGATGTACGATTTGTAGTCAAGGGTTTGGTGTTTTGATTTGTCCGGGCGAACCGATAGCAGCATTTATTTGTGGGGCTGAAAACCAGCCGGCCGGATATTAGCAATTTTTGACTTTACTGAGTGCTTCGACGGCCTGGTCTAAGGTGTCGGCGAATTCGAAAACACCGTCAAAGCAGGTGATTTTGAAGATGTCTTTTGTGATTGGTTTGGCGTTACAGAAAATCATTTGCTTGCCGGCTTCGCAGACAACTTCTCGGACCTTGAGAAAGCCGGACAGGCTCATCGATGTCATGATGTCCACTTTCGAGAAGTTCATAATGACGTCGCTGTTGCATCCGGTCTGTAGTATTTCTATCGCTCTATCGAGCTCGGCCCGCAGGTCTGGTTCGCCGGGCAGTTCAATAACAATGATATTATCAGAATAATCGCAAATAGCCATATTGGACCCTCGTATCCATTTTAAAAATACCCTGTTGAGGTATCGGCACCAATTCAGTGTTAGTTGAGTAGAATAATCGACCAAGCCTTTAAAAATTTGATTAATCAGCATGGGTAATATCGGTTTCAAGTATCTCGAAATAAATTGACGGCTGTGTCTGAGCCGATTAGAATCGGTTCTGTAATCATTCTTTAATTAAGAGGGCTAAATAATGTCTGAGGTACCTCCGGTTCTGCTTTCCGCAATTATCTGCGACCGAGTGATATTCGACAGGTTCACGGGTATGCCAAGCCTTATAAATATCCTGCAGGCTCTGAACGCGCCTAAGTTTCCGGTGCGGACGGGGCAGGTTGTTTTTTTCTGCGAATTGACTAACGGTCACGGCAAGGCCAAGCTGAAGGTCAGGCTTGTCGACGCCGAGCAGGATGAAAAAGTGATATTCGAAAAAGACGGGATGGTCGAATTCAAAGATGTCAGGCAGGTACTGACTCTTGCTATTGGTCTGCAGGGAGTTGTTTTCGAGCATCCGGGAGAATATCGATTCCAGCTTTTTGCCGGGGAGCATCCACTTGGCGAAAGGCGTATCGTTTGTCGTAAAATAACACAGCCGCCGCCGCAGCAAGGTCCGCCCGGTGACGAGAAACTTTCTCTGTGAAGATAAGCCTTCAAATATCCTGGATCGAAAGAAATGAAGATAGGAATAATAAGCGATACGCACGACGCTCATCAGGCTGTACTCAAGGCGATTGAAATTCTGAAACAGCGTAAGGTCGAATATGTACTTCACGCCGGTGATATAGTCTCGCCTTTTACGGCCAAGGCCTTCGCGGATTTGGGCGGGGCGAAATTTATCGCGGTCTTCGGCAATAACGAAGGTGAGAAGCTTTTTTTGATGAGCACAATAAATGAGTTCGGCGGGGAGATTTATGAGTATGCCTATAAAGGTACGCTCGGCGGCAGAAAGGTTTTCATGACACATGTACCGACGACCATCGAACAAGTCGCTCAAAGCGGCGAGTTCGATTTGGTGATATACGGCCATACCCACAAGCAGGACATTCGAAGGGTCGGTAATACCTTAGTAGTCAATCCGGGCGAAGCTACCGACTGGATTACGGGCAAATCGACTCTTGTAATACTCGAGCTTGATGATATGAGTTATCAATCAATCACGATTGAGTAAAACCGCCCCTGTCAATCCTCAGCAATCTGCTTTTTAAGTTCCATTAGTTGTTTCTTTACTTCGGTCAGCCGCCATTCAATCGAGGAGAGAATCCAGAACTTGAAATGGTTGACCTTCATTTCGCAGTGAATAAGATAAATGATTTTGAGCGACAAGGTGACTGTCGCCACTTCAATCATAATCAGCCGAAGTTTCTCACCGCCTATGATTGAGAGTATTACCGAGATCGCCAGTACGATTATAAATATGGCGTTCGTTAATTTTGTGCGGAATTTCGGTACGCCCCCGATTTGACCTATTATGGCTCGTACTCTCTCTTTTTCCTGCTGAAAATGCTCCAGCTCTTTTTTGAGGTCTTCTATTTCACTGTGCAGGTCTTCGAAGTTTTTACCCTGTGGTGCATCGGCCATATCGGCTCCTTACAACTTATTCAAATCCGCTGGTTAATTGGCCCATATATTAACGTTTAGACAGGCGATTTGCAACTTTTGCTGAAAGTCCAGCGGCTTGACAGTTTATGCACACGGGCGTATGATTTGGGCCAAGCGGTGTTTTGCGGAGTATTGAGATGGGCAAAAAAAGCTGGGAACAACGGCTGAAAGGCGAACCGAACGAGACGATGGTCAACTTTGTCGAGTCACTATCGGTGGATGAGAGACTCTATAAATACGATATCGTCGGTTCGATTGCCCATGCGCAGATGTTGGCTGAGCAGAAGCTGATTACCCAAAGTGAGTTTGCCCGAATTAAGAAGGGGCTTTTGGAAATAGCCGAGCAAATCGAGTCCGGCAAATTCAAATTCGACAAGAGCTGCGAAGATATCCACATGGCTATCGAAGCCGCTTTGGTTAAAAAGACAGGCGAAGCGGGCAAGAAGCTTCACACCGGCAGGAGCCGAAACGACCAGGTCGCTACGGATATAAAGATGTGGATACGTGACCGGATAGAGATTATCCAGGCCAAGGTCACCATGTTGCAAAAGGCGTTCGTTAATCTTGCGGCCAAACATGCTAAAGATATTATGCCGGCCTATACGCATTTGCAGCGTGCTCAGCCGGTCTCAATCGGTGGGTATTTGCTTAGCTTTGTCGAGCAGTTTCAGCGTGACTTTATCCGATTAGGGAACTGCCGGGCGCTGTTGAATGTATCTCCTTTGGGAAGCGGGGCGGTTGCCGGCTCGACAATAAATCTCGACCGCAAGAGCACCGCCGAGCAGTTAGGATTCGCTGGCATTACAGGCAACAGTATCGATGCAGTGAGTGACCGTGACTTCGCAGCGGAGTTTATATTCGACTGCGCGATGGTATCGATGCATCTGTCGCGATTGGCTGAGGATTTGCTAATATATTCGTCGAACGAGTTCGGTTTTGTTCGGGTTGATGACAGTTTGTGTACGAGTTCGAGCATGATGCCGCAGAAGCGCAATCTCGATGCGATGGAATTGATACGAGGTAAGTGCGGCAGCGTCTATGGAGCACTTGTCGGGATTCTGACAATCCTCAAGGCCCAGCCCAGCGGATACAAC
>JASFHM010000076.1:0-6102 GCA_050123215.1 Phycisphaerales bacterium
CAGGAACTCAACGGTTGCGGCATTTACATATTTAGCTTCCTTGATGATTCTCAGAGCGGCTTCGCAAAGCTGTTCCCTGTCGTGTTCGCTGAGCACGGGACAGGGTGATTCTTCAATCATTTTTTGATGGCGACGTTGGATGGAACAATCCCTCTCGAAGAAATGCAGAACATTACCGTATGCATCTGCCAGGACCTGGACTTCAACGTGTCTGGGTTCCACTATGCATTTTTCGACATAAACACTGCCGTTACCGAAAGCCGCTTCTGCTTCGGCTTTTGCGGCGCCGAAGGCCTGACGGAAGCTGATATCATTGTGAGCCACTCTCATGCCTCTGCCACCGCCGCCTGCCGAGGCCTTAATCATAATTGGATAACCGATTTTGTTTGCCAGCTTGAGAGCTTCGGTTTCGTCGTTGATAGCCCCTTCGGAGCCTGGTGAAACCGGCACACGTGCCTGTTGTGCGAGCTTTCTCGCCTCAACTTTGTCACCGAGTAGTTTCATAGCTTCAACGGGTGGTCCGATGAACTTTATGCCGCAGTCCTGACATATCTGGGCGAACTCGATGTTCTCAGCGAGAAATCCGTAACCCGGATGAATAGCTTCGACGTCTGCGATTTCAGCGGCGCTTATTATGCGAGGGATGTTGAGGTAGCTTTGAGCGGGACTGGCCGGGCCTATACAAATGGCTTCGTCGGCCAGTTGAAGATAAGGAGCGCCTTTGTCAGCTTCGGAATAAACCACTGCCGCTTGGATATCGAGCTCGTGGCAAGCACGGATTATCCTAAGGGCTATTTCGCCGCGATTTGCGATAAGTATTTTTGATAGCATAGTGCGAGCAATAAATTAATCGGGTTTGACCCTGAAGAGCGGGTGTCCGTACTCCACGGCCTGACCGCTGGTCACCAGTATTTCCTCGATAGTTCCCTCTACTTCGGCCTTGATTTCGTTCATAACTTTCATGGCTTCGATTATACAGACAACAGTTTGTTCTGTGACGTGCGAGCCGACTTCGACGTAAGGTTCGGAATCCGGGCTTGGCGTAGCGTAGAATGTTCCAACCATCGGCGCTTTAATTTCGACCAAATCGCTGGCTGGTTGGCTGGTTGGTGTCTGCTGAGCCTGGACCGGTGCAGCACCAATCATCGGTACGGCCGTGACCGTCGGCTGCGACGGGCTGCAGCGCTTGAGCATAATCTTCTCATCACCGTGCTGGATTTCAATCTCAGCCAAGTCGTTCTTTTTCATAAGCTCGATGATTTGCTCGATTTTCTGCAAATCTTCTTCGCTTTGTGCCATGATGAGTCCTTTCGTATTAATAACGGCTCATTGAATAGGCGCAGAAAAGTATACTCATAAAGGAGACTATTGGCAAGAATCTTGTCTCGGAGAGCAGGGCAAGTGAGGGTAGCAAGAAAAGGTTAGGTTATCTCGAGACCAATGAGGGTGATATCATCGATTTCAGCCGGGTCAATTTCCCGCTCCTGAGTGAGTGGGTTGAATCTGTCGAGTAATTCGGTGATTGGAAGTCGCGTGGCATCCAGGAACGTCTGGATGAATTCAAAACCATGTTTGTCGTCGAATGCGCCTATGAATGGTTCGGCGCCGTCGGAGTATAAAATCAGTTTATCGCCGGGTTGAAGCTGCACGCTCTGCTCGACGTATTCGGCCTGTTCAAATATGCCCAGCAGAGAGCCGCGTATTTCGAGCTGTTTTACCTTGCCATCTCTTACCAGCAGCGGATATGGATGCCCGGCCCTCGTGTAAGTCATTTCCAGCGTTTCGGTGTTCAGCAGACAGTAACAACAGGTTGCGAACTGGTATCCGGAAAGTTTTTGTCCGGCCATTCTCAGATTAAGATTTCTCATCACATCGGAGGGCTTAAATATCCGATACTCGTTGCCGAGAGTCTGTCGCATAACCAGTGCCTGTTTGAGAAAGATTGTCAGCAGCGCTGCTGGCATTGAATGACCGACTACGTCGGCGACGTAGAAGCCGATACTCTGCTCATCGAGGCGGGCTATATCGTAGATATCCCCCGAAACCCATTCGGCAGGCAGGAAATTGGCAGCCCATTTAATTCTGTTGGTGTTAGGTAGCTGTGCAGGCAGAAAATCGCGCTGAACCAGGCCGGCCAGACGAAGCTGTTCCGACAAGTTGTCAACCAGTGCTTCGGTGACATTAAGCTGGTCCGCCAATCGATTGCTGCAGGTAGTGATGCTCTTTTTAGGCGGTGTTGCAGGTTTAACTACCATGCCGGGCGACTTTTTTCTATATGCGAGATTGACGCTGATTCTTACCCACAGCTCGTCGACGTCTACCGTATTTGCCGAATCGCTGATGATGTTGTTTTTACCCGCCGGCAGCGGTAAGCTTTCATCTACTGAATCGTCATGAGTGCTGAGTAAAATCACACCGATACTCTTTTGCTCGAGTGACTCGATTATCTGAGCGAGTTTCTGGGGTTTGGAAATCTCAATTCCGAGCAGGTCAACGATGACAGTTCCCACTAAGTCGAGCCGGTGTACTATCTCGGAAAATTTGCCTACGGGCAGCACCAGGTACGAGAGCTTTTGCTGCTTGAAGAGTTTTTTGATTTTAGGTGTTACCTGACGCTTGTCAGTTAGATATAGAACGTCCGTGAAGCTGGTAATGATTTGATTAGCAGTTGTTGACTCTGCTTTTGCCATTTTACCTGCAATTCTCGCCTGTTTTTTTATTGGACCCGTGGATGACTCAATCATGCCCGGACATAGAGAGATTTTCGGCTTATCAGGAGTGGTACTTTGCCAGATTTTCCGGTTTAGGGGTGTTGGTGCGGTGAGTCCGAAATCGTATGTTTTAGCCTGCAAAGATAGCTGAGCCTATGCGAACGATTGTCGCGCCTTGCTCAATGGCGATTTCATAGTCGCTGCTCATTCCCATACTCAGTTCACAGAAATTTGCTCCGACTATTTTTTCGCCTTTCATCTCCACAAATAACTCTTTCGTCCTGGTGAAACACCGCTTGACGACATCCTTTTTATGAGTCAGCGGAGCCATATTCATAAGACCGATAAGCTCAAGGTTCGGCAATGTTTCAATTTGCTCGGCCAGATGAGTCGCCGCGCCGACGGGCACGCCATATTTTTGGGGTTCATTGGAAGTGTTTACCTGAAGCAGTATTTTAGGACGTAAATTGAGCTTTGCGGCGGCGGAGTTTATTTCTTCAGCCAGCCGAAGGGTATCGACCGAGTGTATCAAAGATGCGATGGGAAGTACCTGGCGGACTTTGTTGCGCTGCAGGTGACCTATCATATGCCACTTGATATCATCGACAGTGACACCATTGCCGGATGAGCCCTGCAGGTACTCGTTGACCTGTGCTGAAACTTTCTTTAATTGCTGGACCCTGTTTTCCCCCAACTCGGTCATTCCGAGGTTTATAACGTATTTTACGGCGTCGATATCTGCGGATTTGGTGACAACTACGAGTGTTATTTCATCGGGTTTCCTGTCGGCCCGGTCGCAGGCCGCGTGAATGTTGTCTTTGACGCGTTTGATTTTGTCTTCGATTTTATCCATAACCTGGCGCAAAGGACCTCGCGCCTCCTTGCATTTCGAGTCAATATTACATTATTACATTTGTCCCGGCCGAGACGGCTTTTGCCACCGAGAGGCTAAAAATAGCAGAATTTGGGGTAAGATTTCAAGGTGAAAAAGCTGGTTTTGAGCCGATATAGTAATTTAGCAGAACCGTCTTCCACTACTATGGGGCTGGATTGGGTGGATTTGGGGCGGTTTGGCGTGATTGATAAAATGGTGAATTGATGTAATTTTTTCGCTTGCATTGGCCGATTAAAAGGTGTATATTGATTATGTTGTGCCTCAGTATCTGGGGAAGGTAGTGCGTTAAAAAAGCCTGTTTTTCGTTGACAGCCATGATTGGAGTTATTAAGCTACACTTACGATTCGATGTATAATTGGAGATAATGCTGCGTCCAGCAGCTTATTGAACCTCGGCGAGGCAGCGTGGCACACCGGTTTCCCCCCCAGCCGGTCCCACCACCTCGCCTTTTTTATGCGCATAAAAATTCCCTGAGGTAAAACGGTGTTTTGTTAGATTTGTCGGGTACTATTGACCGCGAACTTGGACAATTACTTTGCGGCTGCGGGGGCCGTCGAATTCACAAAAATAAATTCCCTGCCAGGTGCCGAGAACCAGTGAGCCCTTACTTATAAGAATCTGCTCGCTGCAGCCGAGCATCGAGCTTTTGACGTGCGAATCGGAATTGCCTTCTCCGTGGCGATAACCTGCTCTGTGGTGGGGTACTAATTCTTCGAGGGTCAGCAATATATCGTGGACGACGGAAGGGTCGGCATTTTCGTTTATTGTAATAGCTGCAGTGGTGTGCGGGCAGTAAACTATTACCTCACCGTCGGTGACACTGGACTTGCGTACGACGGACTCGACCTTGGCTGTTATGTCGAGCATCTCGTTTCTTTTTCTGGTGCTTACGCTTAATGTCTCCAGCACGATGTTCATAACGTTTTTTCCTTTTTCGTGTGTTGCAGAGAAATCCTCAGGGGACAAGTTTTTTTAGTTCAGTAATAAGCGAGGGAATATCCTGCGTTGAGGTACTCCACACAACGTCTAAGTCGATGGAAAAATAAGCGTGAATAAGACGATTCCTCATGCCTATTATAATAAGCCAGGGAATCTCAGGGGTGTTATCACGAAGCTCTTGCGAGACTTGGCTCGCGGCTTCACCGATGATTTCGAAGAGGCGGACAAGAGAATGAACCAGCTTACGGTCGTGGTCGAGGTCTTGCCTTTTTGCATCTTGTACATATTGCCGGATTTCGAGCGCGGCATCCAGCATATGCTGCAATCGGACTTGGTCTTCACGATTGATATTGAAGCTGGGCATTGCGCAATACCTCGTCGCGGAAATACCGGCTTAAGTCCTGCGCCGTTCGTAAATCCACTTTTCGGCCAAGCATTTCCGCAAGTTTCATTTCCATCCTCACTATGGCAAAAAGCCCCGGTGTATGACCCTGTTCAAATTCCACTAACAGGTCGATGTCACTGTCCGGTTCCAGTTCATCACGTATGGCCGAGCCGAAAACCGACATTTTTCTTATGTGGTTCTCCCTGCAGAACCGGGCCAAATTATCTTTTGTGATTTTATGTTCAAGAGAATAAGCCATTCTAAAACTTCCTGATTTTTACAGTGAAACTGACATTAATTTGCTACAGACTAATCCATCCGCCGCTAATTGCAAGAGTAAATATACACGGCGGGTCACATCTGTTCGACGACTTCGATGCCCAGTAATTCGTGTAGGCCGTGCTCGATTGTTCTTGCCGTCAAGTCGCAAAGCAATAATCTCGTCGGCCTTTGACTCGGCTCGGCCTTTAGAACCGGACAGTTGGTATAAAAACTGCTGAACTTCTGGGCTAATTCGTAAAGGTAACTTGTCAGATAATTGGGCCTGTAATCAGCAGCCGCCGATTCAATTATCTCGCCGTAACGGACCAGATGCTTTGCCAAGTCCAGCTCATCAGGTTCGCTCAGGTTAAGCTCTTTTATCCCGGCTAGTTCGGTCTCGATATCAACGTCTTTGGATTGAGATTTTCGCTCGATGGATTTTATCCGTGCATATGCGTACTGCATGTACGGTGCGGTATTGCCGTCCATCGCCAGCATCTTATCGAAGCTGAATACATAATCGCTGGTACGATTGTTCGAATAGTCCGCATACTTTACCGCGCCGACACCGACGGCTTTTGCTATTTGGTCTTTTTTGTCAGGTGATAAATCAGGATTCTTTTTTTCCACGATTGACTTTGCTCTTTCGACTGCTTCGTCGAGTAAATCTTTCAGTTTTACGTTTTCACCGGAGCGTGTCTTTAAGGGCTTACCATGCTCGCCGAGCACCGAGCCGAATGTCACGTGATGCAGCATTTGTTTTTTGGCCCAGCCGGCCATTTCGGCAACCTTAAAGACCATATCGAAATGCAACTGCTGCCTTGCATCAGTAACGTAGATTATCTCATCGGCTTTTAGTTCATTGACTCTATACCATATCGCTGCCAAATCCGTCGTTGCATACAAATAC
>JASFHM010000077.1:0-6080 GCA_050123215.1 Phycisphaerales bacterium
ACCCCGAGGCCGCCGCTCCTATTGTAGAGCTGACCGAAGTAGAACAAATAATAAAAAACGCGCTCGGCCTCAAAGACACCGATTCACTCAAAGTCGTCCAGGCCAGATTCAATCGGCCCATCGAATCAATGCCCGAAGAGCAGCCGTCCAACTGGCCTCGTTACATGGCCATCGCCAGAAATGCATCGCTTGGAATCATGGCTGTCTGCATGCTGCTTGTACTGAAGATATTCGGCGGCGCAAGCAAAAAGGCTGCCAAAGGCGCGGTCCAAACAACGGAACTGCCGGCTGGTATTGAAACTCAAGCACTTATGCCCGCCCAGGCTCAGGTGTCCGAACCACTAATGCTGCGAAGGCAAATCGCCAGCGCATTACAGAATAACCCCGACCAGGTCAAGAGACTATTCTCCAGCTGGGTTGAAGATAAGGAATAAAATCAAATGGCAGTAACCAACAAGCAAAAAGCCGCAATGATGCTTATGACACTTGACCCTTCAACAGCTTCGGACCTTCTACGAACTGTAAACCCCGAAACGGTCAGAGAACTTGCTGTCGAGCTTGCTTATCTCGACGCCGCGGGATACGCCAATACACAACAGAGTATTGCTTACGCGAAAGAATTTTGCAGCTCTCTCAGAGTCGACGTAGGATTCAGATTAAAAGAATTTCTCGGTCAGATGCTAACCAATACTATAGGTCAGGAAAAAGCCCAGCAAATTCAAAACGAAATATCAGGCTTGCTCCAGCAAAGAGATCCGTTCATACCGCTACGCTCGGCTGAGGCCCCGACCATTGCCTCAGCTCTTCGGGGCGAACACCCTCAGGCAATAGCAATTATTCTTTCAGAACTGTCAGCCAAAAAAAGCTCTGAGGTACTCAAACTTCTGGACGAGCAAATCAGACAGGATGTAATCGCCAGAATGACATCCGGTGAGAGACTCACCGCCGAGTCTAAAACCCGCATCGTTGAAATGATTTGCCATAAGCTAAAAAGCCTAAAAACCGAACAAGGCCCCGCCGCTCAGCAACTGCATCCTGAACAGTCACTCAGAAAGGTGGCTATAATACTGAGAAACCTCAGCCAGGAGCTGCGAGAAGGCCTGCTCAACGCCATTAGAGACAGAGACCCCGAAGCCGTCGAAAAAGTTACTAACCTGATGATTGTCTGGGATGATATCCCGATTATTACCGACAGGTCACTCCAGGAAATACTGCGACAGGTCGAAGCAAAGGACTTGGCTTTGGCTTTAACAAAGGCCGATGAGACAACCGTAAAAAAAATCCGCTCTAACATCTCTGAACGCGCCGTTCAAACACTGGACGAAGAGACTTCACTGATGTCGGCCCCAACCAAACAAGATATTAACTCGGCCAGAGAGCGTATCGTCGATACACTAAGAGAGCACAACCAAAGCGGTAACCTCACATTTATAGAAGAGTAAATAACATATGCAGCTGCTAAATATAAATCTCGACAGACCCATTGAAAAGGTCGATATCATAGGCAGCCAAATCGACTCCGACAGAATCGGGACCGCAAAGACAAACCATCACCAGCAAAATGGCGACCAATCAGGCCCGGAAACCCAGCAGAAAAAAACTGAACTAACACAACTTTGCTCTGTTCTTAAAAACATAATCGAAACACTAAGCCAGTTCCAAGACTCGGCTTTTGCGACGCATAAAGAAGATATAGCCAAGCTCGCTGTCGAAATCGCCAGACGAGTACTTGCACAAAAAGTCCAGGAAGGTGATTATGAGATAGAGAAAATTATTCGTCAGGCCCTGGAAAACCTGACAGTAAAACACGATGCAGTCGTACGTCTGAACCCCGCGGACCATACACGAATCGAGCAACTGTTAAAGGATGCTGAATTCAGTGACTTCAAAGGACTTGCCTTTGTGCCGGACGAAAAAATCAGACAGGCCGAATGCGTCCTCGAAACACAGCGCGGTACAATCGAGGCTCTTATCGAAGAAAAGCTCCAACGCATAGCTGAAGCCCTGAAAAAGGCCCAATAGACTTATGACTCAAAATAAAGCTAAAACTGTTGCCATAGACTTCGAGAGGCTAACGAAAGTGCTCGACGAAGTAAATCTGAACTGCTGCAAGGGCACCGTAGTTAAAGTCTCAGGAATGACGGTCGAGTCAAACGGTCCTATGCTGGGACTTGGTGAGCTCTGCAGCATATGTCTTCGTGACGGCCGGCGCGTCCTTGCTGAGATAGTTGGCTTTCGAAGCGAACGAGTAATCCTGTTGCCGCTCGAACATATAACGGGAATATCAGCAGGTGATACAGTAGCAGCTCACAGCACTCCGAGATACGTCAAATTAAGCGATGCGGTGCTTGGCCGAGTACTGAACGGGCTCGGTGAACCGATCGACAGCAAAGGACCACTAACAGGCGACGACAAAAAATCCCTCGATGACAGAAGCCCCGAACCTTTAAGCAGAGAAAAAATAAACCAGCCGTTATCACTCGGAATAAGGTCTATCGACGCACTAACCACCTGCGGCAGAGGCCAGCGCGTCGGCATCTTCTCCGGAAGCGGCGTTGGAAAAAGCGTACTGCTCGGTGACATTGCAAACTCCAGCGACGCCTCGGTAAATGTTGTTGCTCTCATAGGCGAACGTGGAAGAGAAGTAAGAGAATTTCTCGAAGAAAACATCGGGCCCCAAGGTCTGGCTCGAAGCGTAGTCGTTGTTGCAACCTCGGATTCACCGCCTATCCAGCGAGTCAAGGCCGCTTTCGTTGCGGTGTCCATTGCAGAGTACTTCAGGGACAAAGGTAAAGACGTTTTGTTTATGATGGACTCGCTTACACGATTCGCCCAGGCTCAGCGTGAAATCGGCCTCGCCGCAGGTGAGCCTCCGGCCGCCAAAGGTTACTGCCCAAGCGTGTTTTCACTAATGCCCCGGTTAATCGAACGTCTGGGCAAAAGCACAGCAGGAAGTATTACCGGAATTTTAACCGTCCTGGTTGAGAACGACGATTTGACCGACCCCGTCGCAGACAGCGCAAGAAGTCTGCTCGACGGCCATATAGTCTTATCCAGAAAGCTCGCAGAGAAAGGTTACTTCCCCGCCGTCGATATTCTTGCCAGCATAAGCAGGCTCATGTCCGCTGTTGCATCCGAAGAACACAAGCTTGCCGCACAGAAACTCAGACAGATATATGCTATCTACACCGATGCAGAAGACCTTATCAATATTGGCGCTCTATCGCCGGGCAATAACACACGCGTAGACGGCGCTGTCGCACTCATCGACAGAATAAGAAACTTTTTAACCCAGCCGGTAAGACAGAAAGTGCTCTTCCAGGATACAATTAAACAATTGATGGAAATCACCCATGCATGGGACCAGATGCTGAATATTCAAAATACAAAAACGGGAGTTAAATGAAAAAATTCGTATGGCGACTGCAGCGCGTGCTCGAAGTAAAGCAAAGAGAGCTACAGTCAAAAAGGACCGAACTATTTGAGATAACCGAACACCTGGCAGTAAAAAGAACCGCATTACTCGCCCAGCAGCGATTACTACAGCGGGCAATCGAGGAAGTTGCACGCAACAAATCGAAAGAAAAGCTCGCTCAGCAGGAATTGCTCTTAAAAAGTTCGCGGGTAAATGACAAAAAGATAGAAGAATTAAAAGCCGAGGTCGCAAACCTTCAGGCCAAACAAAAAGAAAAAATCGCCGAGTTTCTTAAAATAAAAAGATTCACCGAAGCTCTCGAAAAGCTTAGAGAAAAAGCAAGACAGGAATTTATAGCGGAACAGGAAAAACTCGAACAAAGAGAAACGGATGAAAGGACAGCGCTGAGATTCGCTCACAGGATGATTACAGCTGAATCTGTTTAGCCGAACGGCAGAAAACTTCAGCGTACATCGACATATATAATCAGGAGAAACAAAAGTGAACAAGAAGATATTAATATTGGCAATAGCATTAGCCCTGATAAGCTTCGCGGGTTCTTTCCTGGTTGCTTTTCTGACGGGCAACAAGGCTCCCGCAGAAACTCAGCCCGCACAAAACCAGCGAGTCGACAGCCCGCCGCAAGAGAGCCATCCTTTAAATACCTCTCCTCATCTCCCGAGCCAGGCAACAACATTAGCGCTCACTGAGAGACATCTTAAGAATCTCGTCCAGGATGTCCGGGAAAAAATAAACGAATACAAAAATAAGCTCAACAGCCTGGAACTGCGGGAAGAAAGAATTAAAACCGCTCAGCAGCAGTTGCAGAAAGACATAGATGAACTGGCCGCCTTACGAACCGAAGCCGCTTCGATGGTAGCTTCTCTAAAACAGGAACGTGAACGGCTGCTAAAAACCAGAATAACGATAAAGCAGTCCGAAAAAGACAACCTCATGCTGATAGCCGCAACATACGACAAAATGAACGCCGCAAGTGCGGGCGAGATTTTTATAAACATGAGCAAAATTAATGAGCCCGGTGCGAGCGGACTGATGGATGTCGTAAAAATCCTTTACTACATGAACGAAAGAAATAAAGCCAAGGTATTAGCCGAGCTGGTGAATACCGAACCAAAGCTGGCAGCGGTGTTGAGCCAGGAACTCAAAAAAATCCAGGAGGTGACGCAATAATATGGACATTGCAACAATAATAGGGATTTTGCTTGGATTTTCCGTCGTGATGCTCGCCATCATAAGCGGCTCGGGCGGTGAGTGGAAAATCTTCTGCAACATACCGTCGCTGGCTATTACTATCGGCGGAATGCTTTGTGCAACCCTGATACATTTTTCTCTGCCTCAGTTCTTGGGCATATTCTCCATCATAAAAAAAACCGTTTTCACCAAGCTTTCACCTCCTTCGCAAATAATCCAACACATGGTCGACTACGCTGCTATTAATAGAAGGGACGGTGCTCTGGCACTGGAACAGGAGGTCGGAAAACTCGATAATCTGTTTTTCATTAAAGCTCTGCAAATGGTGATTGACGGGCAGGAGGCCGATTCCATCCGCGATAGGCTGGGCCTCGAAATCGACAACCTAAGAACACGACATTCAACCGGTAAAAAGATTCTGGAATTTATGGGGGCAGCAGCGCCCGCTTTCGGAATGATTGGGACACTCATCGGTCTGGTACAAATGTTAACTAACCTCAGCTCGCCGGATTCAATCGGAGTCGGAATGGCAACAGCGCTTTTGACTACATTATACGGTGCTTTTGCAGCAAACCTTATTTTCATACCGTTGGCAGGCAAGCTCGGAATATACTCACAGGCTGAGAGCACCTCAATGGAGATGGTTGTTGAAGGTGTTTGTGCAATCGCTCAGGGCGAAAACCCAACAGCAGTCAGAGAAAAATTACACGCTTTTGTATCTCAGGGCAGACGTGAAGAAGTAAAAGCCAAAATATAATGCCACATCGGGAAAAAAATACATCGCCCCAGGATGAAGAGCAGGGTGCACCTGAATGGATGGTGACCTTCAGCGATTGTATGACTCTTCTGCTGACTTTCTTTGTACTGCTTTTGACTTTTTCATCCTTTGACGAGAGAGTCTTTCGCAAGCTAAATAGCATTTATTGCGATGCCTTTACCAACATATATTTCAGAAAAACGGCAAGCAAAGAAGCATCAATCGATTTCAAGCAAAAAACGTTTGAGATTGAAAAAGGAAGCGAAAAACCTACTCTCGAAAACGGCGTCGAAGGTGCACTAATAAAAACCGATGTGCCTGATTTTAAAAAGCATAGGACGTTCGCTATCGCCTCTCAAGAAATCTTTTGGGGCAAGGGTTCAACAATATCAATCAACGGTCACAAGACACTCGCCACCGTAGCGAACTTTCTGCGCAAAGTACCAGGCCAGATCATTATCAGTGAAAACGGCCATGACAAAACCGACCAGAGCCGGAAACTCGGACTCGCACGTTCCTGGCAAATTATGCAGTTCATGATTACTCAGGAAGGTCTCGGTAAAGAAAGATTCAATATCTCAACCGATACTACTGTCAGAAATAAAGCCTTCGATATACTCAACCTTGATGACACCAAATCACATAAAAATCGTTTTCTTGAAATTGTATTACTTGACAAGAGTATTTGTAATTGAA
>JASFHM010000078.1:0-6070 GCA_050123215.1 Phycisphaerales bacterium
TATCAGCCCAGAGTCTGCCTCCTTTCTTGTTTGATTTTGGCTTTGGTAAAAACTTTTCGACCTTTTCCCATTGTTCGTTTGTTAATTTCAATCGTTCCTTGGCCATCTTTAAAACTCCTTTCGATGGCCAAGTTTACATAAGTCGTTTAATGGCGCAAGTTTAAAATCTATAAAGATTTACGTTATGAAATGGCCTCTAGTGAAGTAATTTTAGCGCATTTTTATGCGATGCGGTATTGGAAAATTTGGATTTGGGCAACAAGCCCTAACGCCCGTAGAATTACGAAGGAATAGTAAATTTCAGTTTTTTGTTTGCCGATTGCTTTCTAAATAAGCCTCTTTACTTTCTTCCAACAAATCTAAATAATATTTATATTCAACTCCAAGTCTAACTGGTCTTCTTACAGAACCATGCCATCTTTTGCGACCGTTCATTCGTATAATTGCTTCAGTAATATCTTTATGCGTAATCGAATCCGGATGTGGGCCTGGTTTCCATAATGCTACCGTATTGGATATCCCATATTTTCTAACCTGATATTTAATGTAAGGATCATCTATCGACTGAAAAGCCACGCCCTCGCCGTTGAGAGTTGCATCGCAGTAAGCATCAATATTAGGTACTGTTGCAACAGGGCTGCCCAAACTAGTACCGTGATAAATCAGCACGCCTTCGGCACCGAATAACTGACGAAATCGCCTTATCATTTCCCAATTTACCATTTTATTATCAATTTTGTACCCCCCTCCATCAAATGTAAGTCCATCGACGTAAACACCATCTATGTTGAACCTATCATTTAACTCACTTATCTGGCCATAAAACATGGCATAATCTTTATGCCTATGAGCATAAGAATATAGTGAACAATAAACTGTTACTTTCATGCCTGCGGCATGAGCTGTTTCCAAAAACCTCATGAATTCTGGTTCATTTGCAACAATATAAGGACCAGCTGGATTCTCTATTCCATTAATATGAGAATCTTTATAAAATCCATTAAAGAAAACTATTATAACATGGAAATTCTTTGCCCAACGTTTTATCTCCCAATCAGAAGGCATCTGCCCATAAAAAGTGTCTACGCCTAGCCCCAAACTACCGCCAGTGGTTATGATGTTACACCTAAACGATTTTTCCCAACTAAACGTTTTCCCGGGGAAAGCAGCAATCATGACTCTTTCACCAGCGTTGAGTTTGTAACTGGCTGTCCAGTCGATTTTGCCGAGTGCAACTTTTTTTACTTCATATCCAGCTTCATATCTTTGCGGATATATCTCCATACCCCCTTTTTCATCAATAAGAAGCAATTCGCCTTTATAACGGACCTCGTAATTAGGTTTGAAACTACCTCTGACTTCAAATGACTGGTTTTTCTTTGGAGAAATGATAAGAGTCGAGTCGCCGTAAATACCAATACTTACATCCTGCGATCCAAAAAGGATATGGTCGTTTGTGGAATCAACCTTGATAAAGTTTGGCTCGTTTTCAAAAGAAAGAGTTGCCAGTAACCGACGAGCATTTTTATCCAGCCCCTGATATATTTTTATATTATCTTTGACAAACTCAAACCTTGCTCCAGTGGTTTCAATCAAAAAAGCTTTTTTGGCAAAATAGGAGCTCTCTATTCTCATATTCATTAATGTGCTGTCACCCCGAACAAACACGCCACTTACATCATAATCTGATATAGTCTCCCCATTAGAAATTAGGCTAAGTGAATTAATATCGGTCGATATCTGAATATTATCAGAGTACCCCATAACACAATAAGACACAGTAAAAAGTGGAATTAACAGAAATAATAACCAAGATTTGCTGTTGAGCTTAACCATATAGAAAAAGGAACGGGCATTTAGCCCGCTCCTACAAAATCATCTTACAAAACCGCCATTGCGGCATTGGAAGGCTCGCTGTTGCCAGCTTTGTTGATGCCGATAATGCGATACTCTAACTCCTTACCATTCGGCTGCTCGAACATAATAGACTCTTAATCATAGCTGCACAACATTCTGATACACTCCTTAGACTTCGTCCCCGTCGGGCGCGAAATCGGGATTATATGCCAACCACGACTCCCGCCGTTTTGATACATAAGCTCCACTAAACAAATTACTTACGTTTATATCGGCAAAATTGTTCGCCATCTTCTGACCTCAAAGATTATGTTTATAACCCGCTTGCCGCAGCTATTATAACTGTAAGGCTTTTGAGGCGCAAAACTTAGCTCAAAAAGGAAAGGATTGCTTCTGCAACGTAGTCTTTCATTTCGTTGGTCAGCTCAGGGTAAATTGGAATTGCCATAACTTCCCTACAGGCCTTTTCGGCTTCGGGGAAATCACCCTCCTTGTAACCCAAATTCCTGAAGCACTGCTGCAGGTGCATTGGCAACGGGTAGTATATCTCACAGCCGATTGTTCTATCTTTCAGATGCGCTATTAACTCATCGCGTCTGGGTACACGAATCACATACTGATTATAAATCGTTTTGCAATCAGGGCTGACATACTGTGTCTGAACAACGGTGCCTTCAAACTTTTTATTGTAATAAGCAGCGTTATTCCTTCGCGCCTCCGACCACTTATTTAAATGCGGCAGTTTAACTAAAAGCGCCGCCGCCTGTATCGGGTCGAGCCTAAAATTGCCGCCCACATACTTATAATAATATTTCGGATTCTGGCCGTGATTGCGCATCATAACCAAACGGTCGTAGAAGCTTTCATCATTAGTGATTATCATCCCCCCGTCGCCGATACCGCCGAGATTCTTACTCGGGAAAAAACTAAAGCATCCACAGGTTCCTACGCTCCCGGCCTTTCTACCCTTGTATGTACTACTGATTGACTGAGCTGCGTCCTCGATAACAGCCAGACTGAACTTGCCAGCGATTTCCATAATTGGGTCCATGTCAGCCATTTGGCCAAACAAATGCACCGGCATAACAGCCTTGGTTTTTGAGGTAATCGCCTGTTCAATAAGTGACGGATTTATATTATAAGTCCTGGGGTCGATATCCACAAACACAGGTCGTGCTCCCGTCCTCGCGATACAGCCGGCAGTTGCAAAAAAAGTAAAAGGTGTCGTGATAACCTCGTCACCGGTTTTGATGTCAAGACTCATCAGACTATTCAAAATAGCATCGGTGCCGCTCGAGACTCCAACTCCAAACCTGCAGTCACTTATGGCAGCTACTTTTTCTTCAAGTTCGCTCACTTTAGGACCGCCGATGCATCGCTGTGACTCAAGCACCTCGGAAACAGCTGCTAAAATATCTTCCTTTATTACCGCGTATTGAGCTTTAAGGTCTAAAAGCGGTACCTGCATTAATCATCCTCCTTGATTTTTGAACTCGTCATATAATTTCTTTCCAATTTCCATCTCATCGGGCAAGGGTGCCTCTTCATCCAAATCCAGGCATTTTAAAATTCCCGGCTCGATTTCTTTATATCGAAATCCACTTTCTGCACAAACCATAATACCGTCTGCATCTTCATTTTTGAGCGGGATACCATGTCTGCTCATCCAACCAACTTGTTTGGCTGGTACACCAGCCATCAACGCATAATCCGGCACATTTTTTGTCACTACAGCACCTGCAGCAATAAAACAATATCGCCCTAACTCGATACCGCAGACGATAGTCGCGTTAGCACCAACGGTAGTCCCGCGACGAAATATCGTTTTTTCATAGAAACTATGCCGTACTATCTGCGAACGAGGATTAGTGACATTAGTCAAAACACAGCTTGGCCCAAGAAACACATCGTCTTCAATTATACATCCCGTATATACCGCCACATTATTCTGTATCTTGACATTGCTGCCGATTACCACATCGCTGGCAATTAGCACGTTTTGACCGAGTATGCAATTCTCGCCGATTCTCGCATTCTTCATCACATGCGAAAAATGCCATATCTTAGTTCCCCTACCGATTCGGCAAGGCTCATCTACATAAGCCGATTCGTGGACGAAATATTCTTTATCCTTACCCATTAAAAATCCTGAGGATTTACAGGCTGACCGTTATTTTTGAGCGATTCCTGTCCTGCCTCCAGAACACGAACTACTCTCAATCCATCCGCCCCGTCACTGCGAACCGGTGTCCCATCAAGTACAGAATCAATAAAATGCCTGCATTCCCTGGCCAAAGGCTCACCGCCAGCTATCTTTGGTATCACAATGTCACCGAATCGAAGTGATATCACCTCGGAATAGCTGGTGCTTATATCCTGCTTTACAGCAGCCGCCTTGTCGTATATTCGCAGCTTCTCGGTTGCCTCCATATCGTCAAAGGTAACCATTTTTTCGGAACCTACAACGGTCATTTTTCTTATCTTATGCGGGTCCATCCAGCTACAGTGAATATTGGCCACCTTGCCGTCAGCAAATTTAACCGTGGCAAACACTACGTCTTCAATACCTTTCTGAAGAAAACACTGACCATGGGCTGAAATACAAACCGGCTCAGAATCCAGAAGATAACATATTACTGAAACATCGTGCGGCGCCAAAGACCACCATGCGTTTTCATTTCGCCGCACTACTCCAAGATTTACCCGCTGGGTATACATATAATAAGGCTGTCCCAGATGTCCTTTATCAATCATCTCCTTTATGCGGGTAACAGCCGGATGATATTCAAGCAGATGCCCCACCATGAGTTTGAGCTTTTTTTCTTTGGAAAGTTCGAGCAGCACTTTGGCGTCTTTGGCCTTGAGAGTTATGGGTTTCTCTACATATGTATGCTTGCCCGCTTTGAGACACTTCTGAGCGACTTCAAAATGCCTTGGAACATCGGTTGCAACAATCACTGCGTCAACCTCGCCGTCACTTAGCACGTCGTCAACTTTAGTCATCGTCTCGATAAAGGGGAAATTAACCTTCTGAGTTGCCAACAGTTTCTCATCCAAGTCACAAACGTACTTGAGCTGACACCTTGCCGCTGTGGCGTAATTGCGAACTAAATTCCTGCCCCAGTTACTTGCCCCCACTACTGCCACCTTCAGTACATCGTCACTCATATTTTCTTCCCTGTATCGAGTTCGACAACCTTCCATAACAAACCGTGAGGCATAAAATTATACTGTTTCGACAAAAACTTCGGAAGATAACCTTCCTGCATAGAAGTAACATACAAAGCCGACCCAGCCACAAGCTCAGCAGCCATTGATTCATCTAAAGGTTCAATTCCTATACTACAATCGTAGTTTGAGACAATTCTTACATCGGGACGTTTTCCTTTTACCTCCTGAACATATAAAAGAGCATGAACATCGGTCGTAAACGCATAAACTACTGCGCCATGTTCCACACTATCCAAAGCCTCGCTTGCGAATCGCTCTGCGCCATGATACCCCGTCTTCCAAGGCTGCAACCAATATGTGTATTCATCTCGATAAGGTCTTTGTCTGCGTTGTGCCAGAGGTTTATAAAATTTCCCCGCCAAGGATGGTGTAACAAAATAGCTCGCTATCGGCAACAGTGCAAAAACTGCCAAAACAACAATGAATTTACGGCCCCAGATTTTTGTCATAACCCAATCTGCACCTAACCCCATTAAAACAGCCGCCACACAATAAAAGGGCAAGAAGAACGCATGCCTGTCCGGTACGGTGTATCTGAATGCAAACACAAAATACAGTATCAATAGAGCAAAAATAATATTGGCGAAACTTCGACATGGAGTCTTTTTCCAGAGAATCCAAATACCTGTGAACAGAAGTAACAGATTAGGAGTCGGAAAATTAAGCAAGATAAATGCAACATTTTCAAAGATAATCTTCATCGTCACTGAAGTATTAAGAACACGCCCTTGCCATCCATCGCCAAACAGCGCCGAATTCAACGTAGCTGCCAAGTCACCGGATTGAACGAAGCCTTTTATAACAAGCCATTCATAAGGACTGGCCCCTGCAACCCAAAGCAAAATAAAGGTACAAACATGCAAAACTTTTATCTGCCTGCGAAATAGCAGAAATATCAGATAAACCACATAACAGAACAGTGGAAAAATACCCCAAAGATGATTGGCAATAGACAAACCATTCAACAAACCTAACAAGCACA
>JASFHM010000079.1:0-6050 GCA_050123215.1 Phycisphaerales bacterium
GAGCTATCCCCGGGTGCTGTTGGGATTTTCCGGCTGGATGGACGGTGGTGATGTATCAACAGGTACTATTAATCTGCTTATCGAGAAGCTTGGCGCGGAAAAAATAGCAGAGATTAAGCCGGACAGTTTTTATCTGTACAGTTTTCCCGGTTCAATGGAACTTACAGCCCTATTCAGGCCACACACGAGAATAAAGGAGGGTTTAATCAAATCGTACGAGCTTCCGACGAACATGTTCTTCTGCAGTGAAAAAGACAACCTGATATTATTCAACGGTAAGGAGCCAAACATTAACTGGAGTGAATTTGCCGATTGCATTTTCGAACTGTGCAACAAGTGCGGTGTCAGGAACATCTACTTCATTGGCTCGGTTGCCGGGCTGGTGCCTCATACTCGTGAGCCGAGATTGTTCTGTTCGGTCTCTAATCCACAACTTAAAGACAAGCTCGTGCACTATGGAGTAAAGTTTTCCAACTATGAAGGCCCAGCCAGTATCGTAACGTACCTGACTAGCCGTGCGACAGAGTACAGCGTCGACATGGTCAGTTTCGTTTCAGCAATTCCTGCTTATGTTCAGGGCTACAATCCCAAGTGCATAGAAGCCGTGATAAGACGACTCGCAGGGATTCTGGAGTTGCAGATTGACCTTGATAATCTTCGCGTGATAAGTGACTCTTTCGAGAAGAAGCTCTCCAATGTGGTTCAGGAGCAGCCTGAACTTGCCGACAGGATTCGTAAGCTCGAAGAAGATTACGACAACGAGATTTTCAATAACGAAATGGGTGATTTGAAAAAATGGCTCCAAGAAAAAGGTGTAAGGCTTGATTAAAAACAATTCGACGGGGGCACCAAGAAGCACTAACATCAACAACTGTAAAAGAACCGTCGTGTCATCCCAACCAAATAAGTGTTTTATATGAGAATTAACTGGCGAAAAGTTTACGTTGGAGTACTGGCATTACAAGCTGTGCTTGTAGTGTATTTTCTTTTCTCATATCTGAGTCCGACCGCCAGGATAGCAATGGACGAACAGCCATCAAGTGATGTGCTTTCAGAGCAGTCTACCGATAAAATTGGACACATTGGCACAGTTGGTATTGGGTCCGTCAGCGCAGCAAAATTTGTTAATTTCGACAAGGACAAAACCGTCAGTCGTGAGTTCGGTTTCGAAAAAATGCTTCACAGAACGGGTGAACAATGGCAGGTTGAAAAACCTTTCATGAATATTTATCGGAACGAATTCCAATGCAGAATCACCTCTGACAAAGCCGTTGTTTTAGCCACTAAGACCGGCACGACAGCTTCATTTAAAGAGGCTACTCTGATAGGGAATGTCATCGTCAAAGTCTTACCCATTGGCAAAAGCAGTATCGGTCCTGTCACAATATACCTCGACGACATAGTATTTATAAGTGAAAGGTCACTTTTTCTGACCGCCGGGCCGGTAAAAATGATTGCCAAAGACGCACAGCTACTCGGCAGAGGTCTCGAATTTGTTTACAATTATGAAGCTAACCGTCTCGAACTGCTTAGAATAATACACCTCGAAACTCTTTGTCTTAATAAAGTGCCCAAACACAAGTCCCTTGTGCAAAAGAAAACCAATCCTGTCGTACCATCAACAGCTGCAGCTGCTGAATCTTCTGGAGGCAAATTATGGGATAAGTACATAGCCGCCTTCAGTGGCAATGTAATGATAAGAACGGCCCGGCAGCTTGTATTTGCCGATGACAGATTAAACATAATCAATATCCTTCGTACAAGACAGCCGCTGGACAAGAAACCAAAAGATACCACCAAAAGCGATTTTGGAGAACAACAGACCTCACCAACAGACAGCGGCGGCTTTATGGATGTTATAGTCACCTGCGAGAATGGGTTGGTTGTAAGCCCGATGGACAGTCCCGCTGAAAGAATCGGCTTTTTGCCGATAGCCAGACGACAATCGGACCTTGGACGAGCCAAAGCTCAGGAATTAAGAGACTCCTCCGACCGTGATGTCCTTCTGACGCATTCAATCACATACGACGCCACGGAAAGAACTGCAGCGGCTTCCGGCAAATCCGAATTGACCTTTCACGTTAAAGATTCAGCCGATATAAATGGCCCTACTATTCCTCTAACTATAGAGACAGACGAACAAATAACTTTTGACCATCAATCTAATCAGGTTATCTTTGAAGGAAACTGTGCGTGCAGCTTTGTTCGCGCCGAGCAGAACGAATTTCGCAAGTACACACTCAGGGCCAAGCAATTCATAGTTGACCTGGCCGAAGAAAAGAATAGCCAAAACTACTTAGGGTCAGGCAGCATTAAACATATCGTTGCGCATCGAGGCACCGTAGTTCAAATCCTCTCCGAGCAACTAGCAAAACCTTTAGCAACTTTCAACGCTCCTCAAATCGATTTCTATCCCAACATGCAACATATCCTGGCAACGGGCCCTACAAAGCTTGAGTTTGTGAGCCAATCGGCAAACCAAGCTTCCGATTCCACTATGTCACTTCCTATAACAATAACCGCCCGGGAAAATACGCAATTTGACCTTAATGCGAATAAGGTCACATTCGAAGGAAACTGCCAATGCTACACAACCCGGTTGGCCGGCAATGACTCCCGAACCTATAAGCTTTCAGCCGAGAAAATGGTAGCCACCCTAATCGACAAAAGCCAAGACACATTACAATCTGAAGCGGGCATAAGAAATCTTACAGCAGTAGGCAATGTTGTGGTTGTCATATTGCAGCCGGGTTCTAAGAATGGCCAAATAGCTAAATTTACATCTCAACAAATAGACTATGACTCGTACACACAAAATATAACAACAACTGCCCCTTCTAAGCTTGAAGTATCTACCCAAGCCTCTAATGGCAATGAAAGTCAAATTTCAACACCAGTCACGATAACCGCGCAAAAGAAAACATCCTACTCACTAACTAATAATCAGGCAGTTTTTCAGGGTGACTGTGTGTGCACGATGGTAAGAACCGATTCGCAAGTTTCGCGCAAGTACAAACTAACGGCACCTGAAATAACCGTCGATATGGACATCGCCGGAGCATCAACTGAATTTACATCATCGATTCAATCCATCACCGCCGGTGACAAGGCTACCATAGTAGTCACGCCAATCGACAGCATCACCGAGCTGGCAAAGTTCCACTCACCAAAAATCAGATACAACGCTTCGGCACAAAGTATAATTGCCGAAGGTCCATGTAACTTCAGTTTCTATGCCAATGACTTCATGCCCACAGAAGCTCTCGGCGCAGCTGTGCCAGTTATAGTGACAGCCAAAGAGCGCACCATATTTTTCCCTGAAGCTGACAAGATTATTTTCGAGGGCGACTGTATCTGCACTATGGTTCGTGCTAGCGGCTACGCGCAAAACAAATACACTCTATCGGCCCCACACATCGAAATAAAGCTTTCTAAAAACGAGCAGCCAGGCCCGGTGGCATCAGCCTTCGGCATCGAGCACGTCATCGCCGATGGCGACATAGTACAGCTTTCAAATATTAAAACATCCGAAGACAAGCTGCGAGAATTTAGCCGTCTGAAATGCCAGAGATTTGAATTTGATACGCCGACAAAGATATTCTCCGCTTTTGGACCGGGAGTGATAACCGTTGACAACTCAAAGATATTTGAACCGAACAAAAAAGCGGACAGATTCAGCCTAAACAAGCGATGCTACGCATTTCTCCGCGATTTCGAGAGTTTAAAATACTTCCTAAGCGAAAATCAAATCACAGCACACAATCTGACCGGAAAAATGCTGATTGATTACTTCCCCATTGAAAATGATAAAAATACAGAACAGATAAAAGCTTCAGCCAGTATCATCACAATTAACATGCTCGCATCCGGATATGAGCCAACTGAAATATCATCTCTGCTGGCCTCGGGTGGAGTAACCTATGAAGACCCGGAGAATCAGTTTGCAGCAGGCCGGCTCAGCTATGACTTTCCAACGGCTACTATTCGAGCACGTGCGGATGATTTTCATCGCTGTTACCTGAACGGCGCTATAGTCGACAATATCGTTTACAACATCGAACAAAGCTCCGTTGCGAGCCTGGAAATAAAAGATGCTGGCATGGCGCAAATAAGCAGATAACCCTTGTTGGCATCTGCAGAGCTGCAAAAAAAGATTTGACAGCAAAAGTGCGAAGTGATTATATTGAAAGAACTTAGGTGTTCGTGCGCCCGTAGCTCAATTGGATAGAGTCGCGGACTTCGAATCCGAAGGTTGCAGGTTCGAGTCCTGCCGGGCGCGTTTTGGAGGCTGGTAAACGTCGGTCTTTGGCCTATAAATCGTATTATCACTCACAGCAAGAGGATTTGTTATGTCTTATACAATTGGATTAGACTACGGTACGAATTCGGTAAGATGTGTAATTGTCGATACCAGCGATGGCACAGAAGTCAGCACTTCAGTATACGAATATGAAACCGGTCAAGCGGGAATAATTCTCGATGCAGCAGATCATAACCTGGCTCGCCAAAATCCAGAAGACTATATAAAAGGAATAGAAGTTACTATCACACAGGCAATTACCAAAGCCAAAAAGTCAGACAGTGATTTTGACCCCGGACAAATCACCGGTATAGGCGTAGATACTACCGGCTCGACTCCCCTGCCCGTTGACAAAAACGGAACACCACTGGCTCTGCTTGATGAGTTCAAAAACAACTCCAATGCACAGGCATGGCTGTGGAAAGATCATACAAGTTACGCTGAGGCAGCCGAGATAACTCAACTGGCGGCAAAAGAGCATCCGGAGTACCTCGCAAAGTGCGGCGGAACGTATTCATCCGAATGGTTCTTTAGTAAGATACTGCACTGTTTGAGAACCGACCCAAAAGTCTTTGATGCCGCTTATACGTGGCTTGAGCACGCCGATTATATGACAGGGTTTTTGACAGGTACAACAGACCCGAAGATTATAAAACGCTGTCGATGCGCAGCAGGCCATAAAGCAATGTTCAGTGACAGTTGGGGCGGCTATCCTGCAAGGGATTTTCTTTGCAAGCTCGATAAAAAACTCGGCAGGCTGTATGATACCCTCAGCAAAAAAACTTACGCAATCGACACATCGGCGGGTAACCTAACCGAAGAATGGGCTGACAAACTCTCAGTGCCGGCAGGTATTCCTGTAGCTATGAGTGCATTTGATGCTCACCTCGGCGCGGTCGGCTCGGGGATACAGGAAGGCACATTGGTCAAAATAATCGGAACCAGTACCTGTGATATGGTCGTCCGTGACAGAAACGCTAAGTTAGCCGATGTTCCGGGTATATGTGGAATAGTAGACAGCTCAATCCTGCCGGGGTTCTGGGGACTCGAAGCAGGTCAATCCGCGGTTGGCGATATCTTTAACTGGTTTGTCAATTACATTCAGGCTGGCGGCAAAGATGCCGGTTCACATAAAACCCTTACTGAAAAAGCCGCCAAGTTGAAACCAGGTCAATCAGGACTCCTGGCGCTGGACTGGAACAACGGCAACAGGACTATACTTGTCGACCAGAGACTAACCGGACTTTTATTAGGCCAGACGCTTCATACTCAACCGGAAGAAATTTATCGAGCTTTGATTGAAGCCACGGCGTTCGGAGCTTTAACCATTATCAATCGCTTCGAAGAGTACGATGTTCATATCAAGCAGGTAATCAACTGCGGTGGAATCGCCGAGAAAAATCCCATGCTTATGCAAATCTACGCAGATGTCACCGGGCGAGAAATGAAGATTTCACATTCGGCTCAAACGTGTGCGTTAGGTTCGGCCATAGCTGCAGCGGTTGTTGCCGGCAAAGCGGCAGGAGGCCACAACAGTTTCGCAGACGCCCAAAAAGCCATGTGCGGCACAAAAGAAGTCACATATAAACCTAATCCACAAAATCATCAGGTCTATCAACAACTTTACAAACTATATAAACAATTACACGATGCTTTTGGTATCACAGATACAAGCACCTCTTTGGCTAATGTTATGAAAGATTTGCTCACAATAAAAGAAAGGGCAAACGCTTGAAACATGAACAGCTAA
>JASFHM010000080.1:0-6001 GCA_050123215.1 Phycisphaerales bacterium
GCTGGTTTGTTTGCCTTGTATCGGGGCACCGGAGCCGGCTTTGGTTCAGGGGCCGGGCGACTGGACGGTCGATGTGAAGTTCGAGCATCTGAGGCAAATCGAACTTCGTTCAGGCAGAGGCAGTGCGCCGATGAGATTCTGGTACGTGATATTGACGGTGACGAATAACACCGGCCAGGATGTCGAATTCTACCCCAAATGTGAATTGATGACGGATACTTTCCAGATAGTACCGGCGGGCAGCAAGACGCCAGCTGAGGTTTTTAAGCATATCAAAAAGCGTCATGATATGGCGTATCCTTTTTTAGAAGCTCTTAAGCCAAGCGGGGTAAGGCTGCTGGAGGGCGAGGACAACACAAGAGACATCGCAATTGTCTGGCCGGACTTTGACAGTAGAGCAAAGGGATTGAAGCTTTTCATATCCGGCCTGAGCAGTGAAACGGCGATGGTCGAGATTCCTTCAGGTGAAGACCAGAGCAAAAAGGTTTTTCTGCGCAAGACTCTGGAACTGGATTATGCAATCGGCGGCGACCCCAAGTTCAGGTCGATACCAAAGCTGAGCTTCGAAGGCGAAGGCTGGGTAATGCGATAACATTTGTGCTGCATTGCTATTGATTAAAAAACACCAAATCACATCTTAGTCACCATTGACGATGACAAATACAGGAATTTTTCAGAAAATTCTTGAAAAATCTACCCATGTACTTATAAAATAGTATCCAATAACTGAGGGAATTTACGAGGGTAGTCGTAACATACTGGTTTGGATGGGATGTTATTAGTGACTATTTTTGAAAGGGTGGGGAAATGAAGCATAAGGCAACTCTTCAATTTGCGATATTTCTGGTTATAGCTACGTCTACTTATGCAACGGTACTGTATGTACCTGCGGATTATCCTAATATCCGCTCGGCTGTTGGGGCAGCGAGTGATGGCGACGAAATCATACTTGCCGATGGAATATATTCCGGCGAGAACAATCGGAATATATACATCACCGATTCTATTACAATTCGCTCTGCAAACGGGCCGGATAACTGCATTATTGACTGCAATGGTCCGGAGCAGCAAGAGCGTTTTGCCTTCGACATGAGGGCTCCTGTCGTACTTGAGGGGCTTAGCATAGTAAATGGTAAGCGCAATTATGGCGGGGCAATATGTTGCCTAGGAGAACTTACTGCCATCAATTGTGTTTTTGTAAATAACTCCGCTCTCTATGATGGCGGTGTAATCGAACTCCAGGATGGCAAGAGGTTGACTCTTATGAATTGCAGGCTGACAGGCAATACAGCAGGCGAAACAGGCGGGGCTGTCTTTTGCGAAGGTGATAATAATCTGATGGTGATGAACTCCGAATTTGTAAATAATTCAGCTATTGAAGGTTGGAGTGAGGGTGGTGCAATTGCATCCGCTAGTAAATGCCGAGTCACTTTAATAAACTCGAAGCTGGAGGGTAACTCGGCAGGTGAATACGGCGGGGCAATCTACTGCAATGGCAGCGACGGCAGCCTGGTAATTAACAAATGCTCGATATCGGATAATCGGCTAAATGGTGGAATAGCCGCAGGAGCGGGCATTTGTATTGATGGTGGCTATAAATTGGATATAGGTGACACTGTAATTGCCCGCAATTCAGCCATATCATCAGAGTCTTCGAGCGCTGGTGGCGGCTTATATCTGCGCGACGCGGATGGAAGCAAAATCAAAAATTGCCAAATTACCGATAATATAGTCGGAACAGAAGGTGCGGGAGGAGGTAGCTCAGCAGCACACATATTTTGTGAAGGTGCTGGTCTAGCCGTTGGCGAATCTTCCAATGTTATCTTTGTTGATTGTATAATAAGCGGCAACCGTGTAGTTGCCCCGAGTTCCACGAGTTTCCAATTGTGGGGCGGTGGTCTCTACTGTGGCACAGGTGCTAAGCCGATATTGTTGAGATGTCGGATTCAGAATAATATAGCTCAATATGGGACAGCAATATTTTGTTCCAAAACCTCTGCTATTGTAGTCAATTGTCTTATCAGCGGTAATAAAAGGAGTCAGGCTGACGAGGTGGGAGGATGTATTGTCTCCCGTTACTCTTATGACAGCTTTGTATTAGCAAATTCCACAATAGTCGGGAATGATTCTTACGCAATATTAGATATTGATGGCATATCGCAGATAAAGGTTCATAATTGTATTATTTATTACAATAACCATAACCGTCGTTGTGACTACGGTGAACAAGTTTCCTGTTTTGCTGAAATTACTTATAGTTGTGTTCAAACACACAAGCCTGAAAATCCGCCGTGGCCCGGTGAAGGCAATATTAATGTTGACCCGTGCTTCGTAGTGCCCGGATACTGGAACAGCAACGGTACGCCGGACTGTGAAGATGACTTCTGGGTGGAGGGGGATTATCATTTGAAATCTGACTCGAATTGCATAGATTCGGGCGGGGTTCCGATTTGGTATATAGATACCACTGATTTGGATAACCTGCCTCGAATGTCCGGTGCTGCAATTGATATGGGGGTGTATGAACATCATAACACCGCGCCTGTGGCAATTGCGGGGCCAAACCAGCTTGCCTATGCCTGCTTTAACGGATTGGCTGATGTGGAACTGGATGGCTCGGGTTCTTATGATAATGATGATGACGAGTTGGCGTACAAATGGAGCTGGACGATTGACGGTAATAATTGCGAGGCGAATTCGGTTGCACCGACAATTAATCTGCCGGTGGGGACACATGATATCGAACTAATCGTTCATGACGGGACAGGACCTTCGAAGCCGGACCATTGCGTAGTAGAAGTAATTGGTGGTGTCGAAGGTAAGCTTATGGTAATGCCTCGGATGATTAGTTGTAGGTCGCGCGGGTGGTGGATAACGGTGATACTGAATTTGCCGGCAGAGGTCAATCCAGAAGATATTTCAGAGGAACCGCTGAAATTGTATCCGGACGGGATTAATTCAGTTTATCAGAAGCTGATAAGGTGGTATCCCGGTAAAGGAGTGAGTATTTTTGCAGTGTTTGAGAGAGAGGCGTTTTGTGAGGCTGTTGAGCAAAGTGGCCTAATCGAGGTAAACGTGGCGGGAGAGCTTGTTACCGGACGATATTTCTACGGGACAAGTTCCATGAAGATATTTCAGTAAACAAATGCCAAATCGCGTCGTAGTGGGGGTTATGGCGGCGGAGTAGCACAGGAAATTGTGTGTAATAATTGCTCGCCGGTCGGCTCTATATTTATTAGTATGTGTTGCTGGTGTTTCTGTAGGTTCGACAATTGCTATTATACATACTGAAAGGAAGGCATTTATTATGAGAAGCGGCATCGGATGGTTTGTTTCGGGGGTAATCTTAATTTTGGTTTCAGGGGGGATATTTTTTCAGGGATGTTCGTCCGAGCAGCAAGTTAATCGTGAGGATGCGGCCGGTAGTTCGACACAGCCGATGTTCGACTATAAACATATCGAGCTCGAGAACGGGCTTGATGTGATTACATTGGAGGATTTTTCGTGCCCGATAGTTGCGGTGCAGATTTGGTATCACGTGGGTTCGAAAGATGAGCGGCCTGACCGGCAGGGCTTTGCGCATATGTTCGAGCATATGATGTTTCGTGGGACGGACCGGTTAGGGCCTACGGACCATTTCGGGTTAATCCGCAGCGTCGGCGGTACAGCCAACGGCTATACCGGTTTCGACCGGACGGTATATCTTGAGACGCTGCCTGCTGAGCAGCTTGATTTAGCGTTGTGGCTTGAAGCTGAGCGGATGGCGTTTCTGAGGATTGACCAGGAATCGTATGATACCGAACGTAAGGTCGTGGAAGAAGAAAGGCGAATGGGACTGAATCGGCCTTACGGGACAGTGTTCGAGAATTTGTTTGCTGAAGTTTACCAGGTTCATCCGTACCGCTGGACTCCGATAGGCAAGATACCACATTTGCGGGCGGCGCACGTTCAGGAATTGCGCGAGTTCTGGCAGAAATATTATGCTCCGAGCAATGCGACGTTAGTAATAGTAGGTGCGGTCAGTCATGAGCAGGCACAGGAAGCGGCTAAGAGAAACTTCGGCTGGATTCCAAAGTATGATGAGCCTCGGCGCGTGACAGTGCACGAGCCGGAGATTGCAGGGCCTCGCGAAGCAACACTTAAAGAAGATAATGCACCGGCACCTGTTGTTGGTGTTGTTTACAGGTCGGTGCCGCTGCGTCATAAAGATTCAGTTGTGTTCGATGTGATGGCTAAGATTCTCGGCGGAGGTAACAGCAGCAGACTATACCGTGAGCTGGTGGCTGAAAAGCAACTTGCGGTTGCGGCCGAGGCAGAGAGTTTTTCATTGGAGCAGGACGGTTTGTTCGGGGCCGGCGCTGCGCTGCCACCATTCGGCGGAGATATTGACGCAGTGCTTGCAATTATAGAGGGACATATCGAGAGGTTGCGTACCGAGCCGGTCACCGAGCGGGAATTAGCCAAGGCAAAAAACCAGTTGTCACGCGGATTAGTGACGGAGAATCTCAAAATCGACAGAAAGGCACGAATGCTGGGAAGCGCGGCGGTTGAGATGGGGGATGTGTCGAGGGTCAATACGTATTTGGATGAGATTCGCGCAGTCAATGCCGAGGATGTGATGCGGGTGACGAAAGAGTATCTGGGGC
Organism: Phycisphaerales bacterium; assembly: GCA_050123215.1. Lineage (GTDB taxonomy): Bacteria > Planctomycetota > Phycisphaerae > Sedimentisphaerales > Anaerobacaceae > CAYMOE01. Next base: position 4,647 of record JASFHM010000080.1, read on the forward strand.
CGGAGCGTGTCTTAAAGGCGAGGGTTGAACGGAACCTTCTGGGCGGCTTGGTTAAGAAAAAAGAAGAGGAAGGTGCGGTGACGGCTGAACGTGAAACCCAGACGCCGCCGTTTGGTCGGCCCGGTGTGGTTCGCAGTGAGGAGTTTCCGGAAGAAGCACCGATTAAGAATACAAATCCCGGCAGGGTGATGCCTGAGTATGAGAGCATGACTTTGGATAACGGGTTGAAAGTTATGGTAGTTGAGAATCATGAAGTGCCGTTTGTCAGTGTTCAGCTTGGTTTATTAACAGGCAGCTGGACCCAGGAACACAACGGCGAAGCGGCGATGGCGTTGGAGATGCTGACCAAGGGGACTGAGAATTACAGCGAGGGACAATTGGCAGATGAGTTAGAGACCTATGCAATCAGCATAGGTGGTTCGGCGTCGATGGATACAAGTTCGGTGGGTATGAGTTGTTTGAGTGAGCATGCCGAGCGTGCGATGGAGTTGTTGGGCGAAGTAGTTTTGAGGCCGACTTTCCCGGCTGATGAGTTTGAGAAACTGCGCAAACAAGTATTGACCGGGTTGGAAGTAGAATCAGCGAAGCCGGAGTACCAAGCAGAGAAGCAATTCAGGCTGAAGCTTTATGGAGAACATCCTTATTCTCAAACGGCTACCGGCGAGATTGAAGATGTTAACGTGTTAAAGATAGAGCAACTTAGGCAATGGTGGGTAAACAACGCCCGTCCCGATGCAGCGGTTTTGATTTTTGCAGGCGACATTGATTCGGTCAGCGCATTTGAACTAGCGAAGAAAACATTCGACAATTGGCAGAAGCCCTATGGCAGAATGGGAAAAAGACTGGCGAAGATTGAGCCGGTAGAGCGGACGCAAATATATCTGGTTAATCGGCCCGGCAGTATACAAAGTCAAATTCGGATGGGACATCTTGGAATAACAAGACATGACGACGGGTATTTTGTAAGCAGAGTGGTGAGCAATTATTTCGGATGGGCGTTTAACAGCAGGCTTAACGAAACTGTTCGTGTACAGAAAGGATTAACCTACGGGGCATGGGGCGGCTATGAGGCGAGCCGCTTTGCAGGCAGTTTCAAGCTGGGTACGTTTACGAAGACCGAGTCAACGGCGGATGCAATCCGCGCGGTCATAGAAGAAATAAAACGGTTGAAGTCGGAACCACCGAGCGAAGAGGAGCTTGAAGAAAGCCGGTCCTATATACTTGGCAGTTTTGTAAGAAACAGAGAAACACCGCAACAAGTAGCTTCAGATTTGTGGCTGATAGAGTCCCAGCAGTTGGGAGATGACTATCTTGCGAGGCTCCTCGACGGTATCGCGGAGGCGCAAAGTGAGGAC
>JASFHM010000081.1:0-5925 GCA_050123215.1 Phycisphaerales bacterium
TATAATGATGCAGCTAGGCATGGCCTCAGACCGTACTGCAGTGACCTTATGGTGAGTTTCTCTGCCTCTTGCCGTCGGGGCTCGAAAGTTGGTGCCGAACTGAGCAAGTATGGCACGAAATATCAAGCCTGGGTAGACGAGAGATTAAGGATGGTAATCGGCCTGGCAGATATTAACGGTGAGGTACAGGAATTAGCATCGAGGCAGTTTGAGTCTTGCTTGCTTAGAGGACCTTATTCATTCAGCTTTACTAATGTGGACCATCTTTTAATATTTGAATTTGGCGGAGATAAATTAACCTTTGACCTTGGTCGGGGGAGTGATACTTTGGAGCTAAGGAATACCAACGTTCAGCCGGAAGTTAAAATCTTCGGTGTTGGCTCAATTGAGCTTTCAAATCTGGCAATTTTCCGCGATATCCACTATACTATTCGTGGATTCGCTGGCACAAATATCTCGGCCCGGGCCGCCCAGGGCAACGCGTTCAGGCTGGAAAAAGATGAGTTTTTTGTGCTTGGCGATAATAGTACTAACAGCTATGACTGCCGGTGGTGGAAAAAGCCGGGTATCGGTAACAATGATATAACATACCGGGCAGGCATCGTCCCGCACGACTATCTGGTAGGCAAAGCTGTATTTGTATATTGGCCCAGCGGTTATCGACCTTTCGATAGTTGGCCGGCGGTGGTTCCCAATGTGGGCCGAATGAGATTCATCTATGGTGGCTCGAACGAAGAGTAATAATTAGAAACCCCTTCATTGTAGAGTTAGAGAATGATAGGTAAGGATAATCAGAAGAAGCGGAATGTTCAAAGGCACATAGTCACCGAGGTAGCCAATATCCTGGAAGAGTTGGCCAGCGCTCTGGTAATGGCGCTGTTAATAATCGGATTTGTGGTTCAGCCGTTTATTATACCAACCGGCAGCATGGCCGAGACGCTCAATGGTGCACACTTTCGTTTGCGATGTCCGCAGTGCGGCTACAAGTATGACTGCAATTTTGAGCCGGCAGAATACGGACTAAGGGCGAACAGGGTACCTACAGGAGCGGTTGTGCCTCCGGTATCGCGTTGCCCGAGTTGTGGTTACTATAATGCCTCAGGCAAACCCGTTGTAGTTTCGAAGGGTGATAAAATTTTAGCTCTGAAGTGCCTATATCAGTTCTTCGAACCAAAGCGATGGGACGTTGTGGTATTTAAGAACCCGCTGGACCCTACTATTAATTATATAAAGAGACTTGTTGGTAAGCCTGGCGAAACGGTCGAGATAATCGACGGGGATGTCTATATCGATGGCAAAATTACCCGCAAGCCGCGTAAGGTGCAGCAGGAGCTGTGGATGCCGGTTTATAACAATGACTATCGACCGGTTAAAGCTTACGAGACCAGGTTCAATGACCATAGTTGGGAAATTCCTTTGAAGAATTATGGAGATAGCAAGTGGAAACCTTCTGAAACTGAATCAGGCAATTTTTATCTTGATGGTGCAGGTATTCGCGAAAACCGTCTTGTTTATGATACTTCAATGGGTAATGACTTTCACGCTGCCTATGCTTATAACCATTTAGAGGGACAAGGTTATCAACCAGTTTGCAGTGACCTTAAAGTTTGCTTTGATGCTGTTTTTGAAGCTAATCATAGTGTTGTTGTCGGGGTTGGTTTGAGAAAATACCAGCGGTATTATAAAGCTCGTATAAACAGTGATGGCAAAATGAGCATCTTGCGCGTCGAGCAGAATAATGAGCAAGTTTTGACTAGTATGCAGGTTCAACCACCAGTTAGTGGTGATAAAGCTCGCGCAGCTTTTGCCAATGTTGACCACTTACTAATTTTCGAATGGGATGAGCGGGAGCTTGTCTATGACCTGGGGCCTTTGCCGGGCGATGCCGGGCCAAAGAGGCGTGAGGCCGAGCCGGAGGTCGAGATAATCGGTGCGGGCAAGCTGAGCATCTCACGGATTAAGATATACAGGGATATATATTACACGTCGGTCAATCCCCACAATGGGCGAAAGGATGGCAACGCTGTAGAAGGCAGCCCCTTTACATTGGGAGAAGATGAATTTTTTGTCCTCGGAGACAACAGCCCGGCCAGTCTTGACGGCAGATGGTGGAACAAACCCGGAAGAGGTAACGGCTACGAACAATACCGCGTCGGTACTGTGCCTCGAGATTATCTTTTGGGTAAAGCGGTTTTCGTGTTCTGGCCCAGCGGATTTAGGCCTTCTGATAAGTTTCCCATCGCGTGTGTACCTAACGCGGGGAAGATTCGTTTGATTTATGGAGGTTCCAGATACGTACTTGATGCTGTCTCCGAGCCCTGAAACGACTCTTGACTTTAGCCGTAATTAAGGCTAATTTAGTGCTTTTAGAATTGGACATGGATGGTAATTCGAATCCTTTAGTATCCCCGGAAAGCCGAATATATGAAGGAACCTGCTAAACCAAAGGAGCGATTCGAGCAACTTCCTATTCTCGATGAGCTCAAGAATTCATACCTGAATTACGCTATGAGCGTAATTGTCTCACGCGCTTTGCCCGACGTACGCGATGGTCTAAAGCCATCGCAGAGACGAATCCTGGTGGCCATGAACGATTTGAATCTTGGACCGCGTTCCAAGCACAGAAAATGCGCCAAAATCGCAGGCGATACCAGCGGTAATTATCACCCGCACGGCGAAGCGGTGGTATATCCGACAATGGTTCGTATGGGCCAGGAATGGAACATGCGGTATACCTTGGTCGACCCGCAGGGCAATTTCGGCAGCATTGACGGTGACCCACCGGCTGCTATGCGATACACCGAAGCCAGGATGACCGCGGCATCGATGGAGATGCTCGATGACATCAGATATGATACTGTCGACTTTGTGCCGAACTATGATGAAACCCGTCGAGAGCCGACTGTTCTACCGTCGAAGTTCCCGAACCTTCTGGTAAACGGCTCGACTGGTATCGCTGTGGGTATGGCTACTAATCTTGCGCCGCATAATCTGAGTGAGATATGTGAGGCGCTGCTTTTGGTTATAGATGACCCTGATTGCGGTTTCAAAGATATTATGAAAGTTCTGCCAGCACCGGATTTTCCGACCGGCGGGATTATCTGCGGCAAAAAGGGTATCGTCAATGCGTACACGACCGGTAGGGGACATTTGACTGTCAGGGCCGTTGCCGAAGTAGAATCAGGCTCACGCGGTAAAGAGCAAATCGTCATAACAGAGATACCTTACATGGTAGTCAAGACGAATATTGTTTCCAAGATTGCCGATTGCGTGCGCAATAATCAGATTGCCGAGATTGCAGATGTCAGAGATGAGTCTGACCGACGAGGTCTGCGAATTGTGGTGGAGCTTAAAAAAGATGTCGACGCCAATGTTGCCCTAAATAAGCTTTACCAGTACACACCTTTGCAGACAACCTTTGCGATAGCTAACGTGGCTTTGGTCAATAACCGACCTGAGACACTTAACATTAAGCAGATGTTGACCTGCTTTATCGACCACCGCAAGGTGGTGATTCGCAGGCGAAGTAAATTCCTGTTGAAGCGATGCCGGAACAGAGCACACATTTTAGAAGGGCTTATCTTAGCATTAAGCGATATAGATGAGATTATCGATATTATCAAAAAGTCGCCCGACGCACCCACGGCTAAGCTGAATTTAATGAAGAAGCCGCTCAAGCTGGCCGAGACGGCGACATTAAGAAAAGTACTGCCTAAAGAATTTGTCAAAACCAAGAGCAAGTCTAAACACTATTTGACCGGTCCGCAGGCTGATGCGATTTTGACCATGCAGCTTCAGCGTCTGACCGGCCTTGAGATTGAAAAGCTTGCCAAAGAGTATTCCGAACTGACCAAGCAGATTAAAGGCTACGAAGCAATTCTTGCCGACGAAGAAATTCTGCTGGATGTGATTCGTGCAGATATCCGTGAGATGAAAGAAAAATACGGTGACAAGAGACGTACGAAATTGACGAGCAAGGTCGAAGATTTCAATCTTGAAGATTTGATTGCCGAAGAGGATGTCATCGTTACAGTCAGTCACTCCGGGTATATCAAGCGGATGCCGGTTGATACTTACCGTCGTCAGGGCAGGGGTGGCACAGGAATAATCGGTTCAGATACCAAAGAGGGAGATTTCATCGAGCACCTCTTTGCCGCCTCGACGCATGACTATTTATTGATATTTACAAATCGTGGGAAGTGTTACTGGCTAAAGGTTTATGATGTTCCAAGCATGTCACGTCAAAGTCGCGGCCGAAGTATTGCCAATCTGCTGAATCTGGGTGACCAGGCAATTGCATCGATTATAAATGTCAGCAGCTTTGATGAGAACGAAGAAGACGAAGATAAACAGCGGCAGCTCATCATGGCTACCCAAAATGGATTGGTTAAAAAGACGAAACTCAGCGCCTACGGCAATCCTCGCTCGACGGGTGTTATTGCTATTAAGCTTGACCCGAACGATGATGTTATTGGCGTGGCGATGACCAGCGGTAGCGACCATGTCATACTTGGTACTCGGGAGGGAATGGCAATTCGCTTTGATGAGAAGCAGGCCCGTTCAATGGGCAGGGCATCTCGCGGTGTTATAGGTATTCGAATGCGCAGCAAGGATGCCGTAGTGGGTATGGTAATTGTCGAACGAGGTGGTTCGCTGCTTACGGTCTGTGAAAACGGCTATGGTAAGCGAACTATATTTGAAAATTACCGTGTGCAGGGCCGAGGAGGTATGGGACTTATCAATATAAAAGCCAGTGAAAGAAACGGCAAAGTGGTTTCACTCCAGTCTGTCTCGGCGGCCGATGAGATTATGCTCATAACTGCAAACGGTATTATTATTCGAACAGGTCTTGACCAGCTTCGTTCTATCGGCAGAAATACTCAGGGAGTAAGACTCATTAAGCTGAGGTCCGGAGATAAACTGGTTGCCGCAGCCAAGATTGTCACCGAACAGGATGATACTAATAAACCGGCTTCAACTGAGAGTGGTAATGGCTCGACCAAACAGACAGGAAAAAGCGCGGCCAGAAAAGCTCCTGAAAAAGCTGGTGTGAAAGCGAAATCTGTTGCTAAAACCAAGAAGAAGAAAACCACCAGAAAGAGAAGGCGATAAAACTATGAAACTTACCGGGCATACCACTCGTTGACCATGGTTAAGAACAGCCCCAAACCCCATGACAAAGAACCGCGGATTTATGTCATCGCAGGTAAAGACCCTGCAATCATCAATCATCAATTTGAGCAATTAATCGACAAACTACTCGGGCCGGGCCAGAGAACAACCGGTTTGTTCGTTGCCGATGCCGATAAGACTTCAGCGGCAGAGGTTCTCGATGAGCTTCGAACGCTGCCGTTTCTATCCGAAAAGAGAGTTGTGGCCGTGAAACAGGCGGATAAGTTTGTAACCGACAATCGCCAATTACTGGAAACATACTTTGAGAAGCCTTGCAGCACAGGGGTGTTGGTAATGACGGTAAACAGCTTTCCGGCAAGAACGAAACTTGCCCAGAAGCTCACACGGGTTGGAGAACTCATCACACTTAGCGAACCAAAAAGTTGGCAGTTACCGGGCAGATTGAAACAATACGCCACGGATGCTCATGGAAAGAAGCTGTCAGATGAGGCAGCAGAGTTTTTGATTGCGTTGGCGGGCGACCAGTTAGGTAAGCTATATGCCGAAATTGATAAGCTCGCGTTGTTCGCAGCAGACAAAAAAGAGATTACCGCTGAGCATGTGGAACAGTTAATCGGCAAAGGGCGGTTGTATAGTATATTTAATACTATCGATGCTGCTGTCGCGGGCAAAGGCGGTACTGCTGCGGCTAGTTTGAGAGAAGTGTTTGAGCAGGATAGAACCGCTCAGTACACATTTATTGGCGCTTTTGCATTTCATCTGAGGCGCAAAAGCGCCAATAAATGTGTACTG
>JASFHM010000082.1:0-5862 GCA_050123215.1 Phycisphaerales bacterium
GAATATCACCAAGACGAATTATGCCGAGTACAATCCTGAAAAGGCAAGACAGCTTTTAAAAGAGGCGGAAAAAGTGCACGGCGGCCCGATACCGCCGCTGAAGATAGCTTTAGAAGGAACGAGCACATTTTACCGACAGATTGGTCAGTTCATGGAGAAGAATTATACTGATGTAGGGTTGCAGGTAGAGCTTCATTTTATGGATTGGCCTACTTACTTGGAGAAACTCAAGACTAGGAGTCTACAGATATTTACTTCCGGCTGGGTCGCGAGTATACCTGACGCTGAGGATTTTCTTGGTGTTTTTTACAGTAAGAACTGGGCGCCGGGTTCGAATAGTTTCAATTATAAGAACGAAGAATATGATAGGCTGTATGAGAAGGTTTCGGTTATGCTCGACAGTCCTGAGAGAAGGGAGCTTTATCGTAAGATGGAACTGATAGTTCTGGAGGATTGTCCGGCGGCATTTAAGTGTCACCGTGTGATTTACCGGTTACATCACGGCTGGTTCGGCAATTACAAACAGCACGCTTTTCAGCACGGCAGGGGTAAGTATTATAAGGTTGATACGGAAAAGCGTGCAGCTTATAAAGAGCTTTTGAAGAAGGTTAAATGATCGCATATATAATCAGAAGACTGCTTTATACTGTACCGATTGTTCTGGGCGTTTTGCTGCTTACGTTTTCGCTGTTTACGCTTGTTGGCGGGGATGTATCATTGGAGATAGCAGGCAAAGGAGCTACCCAGGAGACTATAGAAGAAATTCGAGAAGAGTATGGTCTGAATAAACCGTTGTTTCTTTCATGGGACAGTCAATTCATTAACCATTTCAAGCATGCACTTACGTTTGATTTCGGCAGGGCAAGGGACCGTGAGCTGGTAATCGATAAAATAAAAAGAGGTGTTGGGCCATCGTTAGCGCTTACGGTGCCGATGTTCTTCGGCATAGTGATTATTTCGGTTAGTTTAGCATTGTTCGTGGCATTTGTGCGTGGCACGATGTGGGATGTGATGGCGGTATTCATATGCGTGGCGGGGATGAGTATTCCGTATCTTAGCTTCATTTTGTTCGGCCAGTATTTCTTTGCGTACAAGTGGGGATTTTTTCCGGTTTTCTTTTCACCTGATTTGAGCGTGGCAGAGTACGTGGCGCTGCCGATACTGATAGGGATTACAGCAGGCATAGGGGGGAATCTACGTTTCTACAGGACGGTAATGCTGGATGAGATGCGAAGCGACTATGTGAGGACTGCATTTGCCAAGGGGCTGGGGACCAGGAAAGTTCTTTTCAAGCATGTGTTGAAAAATGCGATGATACCAATCATTACACGGGTTGTTCTGGCGATACCATTTCTGTTTCTCGGTTCACTTTTACTTGAGAGGTTTTTCGGGATACCGGGGCTTGGCTATTTAATGATCGAGTCGATAGGTTCTCGTGATTATTTTGTGATAAACGCAATGACGTATATAAGCGCGATACTTTTTGTAGTGTTCAATCTGATAACGGACATTTGTTACGCGCTGGTTGATCCAAGGGTAAGTTTTGATTGAGCAGGAAAAGAATTTAAGAAAACCGACGAAGGGTAGAAGTCTCTGGCAGGACGGTCTTCGCCGGCTTAAGAGGCGCAAACTGGCTATAGTTAGTTTTGCAGTGATTCTGGTTTACTTCGGATTGGCGGGGTTTATATATCTGGCTGAGTTTCTTGACTGGCAGGTGGCGCCGATTCGATGGTCGGAAGAAGTCGATAAGCAGTATCAGCCGCCCAGTGAAAAGAATATATTCGGTACGGATATATTCGGCCAAAGTGTGTGGCGTAAGACGCTTTACGGCGCGAAAATTTCGATAACGGTTGCTTTGTGCGCATCGTTTATAAGTATCTTTATAGGCGTTCCGCTTGGTGCTGTTGCGGGCTATTTTCGCGGCTGGGTTGATGAGATAATAGTCTGGATTTATTCAACTCTAAGCTCGATTCCGTATATTTTACTGATACTCGCCTTTGCGGTAGTGCTGCGTGACAAGACTTTGTTCGGCTATAAACTGACTGGTATAACATCTGTGTATCTTGCGATAGGACTTACAAGCTGGGTTGGTTTGTGTCGGCTGATACGCGGCGAGGTAATCAAGCATAAAGAAAGAGATTATGTGCTGGCGGCAAAGAGTTACGGTTGCAGCGGCAGAAGAATTATCTTCAAGCATCTTATACCGAATGTGTTTCATCTGGTGATAATTGATTTTTCGCTTAGGTTTGTGAGCTTTATTCACGCAGAAGTTATCTTAAGTTTTTTAGGGTTGGGTGAGGCGACTCGGCCGAGCTGGGGGGCGATGATAAACGATGCGAGGATTGAACTTTCGCGCGGTGTGTGGTGGCAGATGGCGGCTGCGACAATAGCGATATTTTTTATTTCGCTGGCGCTGAATATATTCGGTGATGCTTTGCGTGATTGTCTCGACCCGAAATTGAGGATGCAGCAGAACTGATGAGTGAAAACGGGATATTACTTTCAGTTGAAGGTCTTTCGACCCACTTTTTCGTCGAGGACGGTTTGGCTAAGGCTGTTCAGAATGTGAGCTTCTCCGTCAGAAAGGGCAAAACATTTGCTTTAGTCGGTGAGAGCGGATGCGGCAAAAGCGTAACGGCTTTATCTATCATGCGGTTGGTACCTCAGCCGCCGGGAGAGATTGTCTCAGGCAAAATACTTCTTCGAGGTCGAAATCTACTTGAGCTGGATGAAAAACATATGCGAAGTATTCGCGGTAATCAGATAGCTATGATTTTCCAGGAGCCGATGACCAGCCTAAATCCGGTTTTTACGGTTGGCAATCAGATTGTTGAAACAATACGACTGCATCAGAAAAAAGATGCGTCACAAGCCAAACTTAATGCGGTGGAGATGTTGCGAAAAGTTGGTATTGGCGATGCGGAGAGGCGAATCAACGAATATCCGCATCAAATGTCCGGTGGGATGAGGCAGCGGGTGATGATAGCGATGGCGGTTAGTTGTCAGCCGCAGCTTTTGATAGCGGATGAGCCGACAACGGCACTCGATGTCACTATACAGGCGCAGATACTCGATTTGCTGGATGATTTACAGAAGCAGGTCGGCATGAGTATTCTGTTGATAACGCACGATTTGGGAATTGTGGCGGAAAGGGCCGATGAAGTTGCGGTGATGTATGCTTCGCGTATAGTTGAAAAAGCCCCGGCTAAGCAGCTCTTTTACGAGCCGCTTCATCCTTATACGAAAGGTTTATTGAAGTCACTGCCTCGGTTGGGCTATGAGGGTCAGCGACTTTCGACAATCGAAGGTACGGTTCCGGACCCGTTACATTTTCCACAGGGCTGTAAATTTCATCCTCGATGTCCTCTGGGTCGTGATGATAAAAGGTGCCAAAGTAAAGAGCCTGAATTGAGAGAAATTCAACCCGGTCGATGTGCGGCATGCTGGTATGTACCGGGCTATGAAAGCGAGCAGGAGTGAATAGAGTACGAGTCGAAGTATGGGCCAAGAAAACAATAAACTTCTTAATGTCGAAGAACTGAAGACCCACTTTCCTGTGAAAAAGGGTCTGATGCGTCGAACGGTCGGCTATATCAAGGCTGTTGACGGAGTGAGCTTTAGTATTTCCAAGGGGCAAACCGTGGGCCTGGTGGGTGAAAGCGGGTGCGGTAAGACGACGGCGGCGCGTACGATAATCAAACTTATACCGGCGACGAGCGGAAGGGTGACGTTCGATAATCTTAATGTGTTCTCGGCAAATGAACAGCAACTTACAGAACTGCGGCGGCAGATAAGTATGATATTCCAGGACCCTTACGGCTCACTGAATCCGCGGATGACAGTCGGTGATATTGTCGGAGAGCCATTGAAAGTACATGGGAAACTAACCGGCGGCGAACTTAGTGACCGTGTGGCTCAGATTTTGGAAAAAGTCGGGCTTTCATCCGAACATATAAACCGGTATCCGCATGAATTTTCCGGCGGACAACGTCAGCGGATCGGTGTTGCCCGTGCACTGGTGCTTGGGGCTCGGCTGGTGATATGTGATGAGCCAGTCAGCGCGCTGGATGTCTCAATACAGTCGCAGATTCTGAATCTGCTTAAGGATTTGCAGAACGAGTTTGAGTTGACGTATTTGTTTATCGCTCATGATTTGGCAGTGGTAGAGTTCTTCTGCGATGTTGTTGCGGTGATGTACCTGGGCCGAATCGTCGAAAGAGCTGATTCCAAAGAGCTTTATCGAAATCCGCTTCATCCTTATACTCGTGCTCTTATGTCGGCTATTCCCAAAGTCGAGACCGGCCGGCGCGGGATAAGAACAGCTACCGGCGGGGAGGTACCCAGTGCCCTGAATCCGCCCGGCGGATGCCCGTTTCACCCGCGATGCCCGCTGGCGGAGCAAATTTGCCGAGAGCAAATGCCCGAATTCGAGCAGAAAGGCGATAGGCGGGAACATTTCGTCGCATGCTGGAAATGCTGAGAAAAAGGCTCGACTGGCCCGGCACCATTTGCGATAATTGGGCTCAGGTGTTTGACTATTACAGGTGTTGAATTGGTATGGATGAAGAAATAGACCTAAATATGCATAGCGAGGGAGAAGTGTCGGTAGTGTCGTTTCAGGCACGGTCGATAAGTGACTATAACGGTATCTCTGCGGCGTCTGAAAAAATAAGGAAATTTGTCGAAGAGAACAGCCCAAGAGCAGTGGTATTTGATTTTGGACAAGTAAAGTTCTTCTCGTCACAGGTGCTCGGTTTGTTACTGGAGATTCGGGCTAGGCTGAAAAGTTCGGAGAGTGAAGTGGTTATTAGTTCGATAGACCCGCAGCTTTACAGGGTCTTTAAAATAACCAACCTTGACAAGATTTTTAGATTCTTCGACAGCAAAGAAAAAGCGATTGAGGCTCTAGCGGTCGGTTGAGTTTTATTGGAACGAAGGGGCATGTAATATGTATGTTGCATCTCAATTTTCAGTTTTTATGGTAAATAAGCCGGGTGTTCTGGCACAGGTACTTGGTGAGTTCGCTCGGGCCAAGATTAACATTATTGCTTTGACAATGATGGATTCGGTCGAACATGGTGTGATGCGTGTGATTTTTGAAGAGCCCGAGCATGCCCGAGAGATATTATCAAAGCTGAATATGCCTTATAATGAGACACAGGTTTTGTGTGTGGCGTTGACGAACAAGGCTGGCGCTTTGGCTTCGGTGGCGGAGAAACTGGCAAAAAGCCATATTAATATTGCATATGCATATTGTACAGCCGGTGCCAAGGGGGGTAAAACAACAGGTGTTTTGAAGATAGCGGATGTAAAAAAAGCTATGCGAGTTTTGCAACAGGATGGTAAAAAAGAAAGCAAATCACAGCCGGTTGTTCGCCGTTCAAAATCAGCCAGAAATTAGTACTTTCAGGGAAAAAATTTGACATTCAGCGGGTGTTGCTGATAAACTGTCACGTTTTAGAAATATACGGGGCCGTAGCTCAATTGGTTAGAGCATCGGACTGTCGATCCGAAGGTTGAGGGTTCGAGTCCCTTCGGCCTCGTTGTAAAACCGCGTTAGCGATGCTGTTGACGCGGTTTTTTTGTTTGTCGAGGTCCGCCAAAATTCGTGGTTGTTCGGGTTTTGGGGGTAAGCCTGTGGGTAAGCCCATTTTTTCTTTTATTGTGAGAGCATCGGACTTTGAATTTGATAGTGGTATCAGACTTGACAGGTCGGGCAGCTTGGCAATAGCTTCTGATTCTTGTCCTTTAGAAATGTGAGTGTAACGAGTGAGGTGCTTAACGAATGACGGACACTTGATCAGAGGTTATAATGGCCCAATTTTCAAGGAGTGTCCATCATGGCGAAGTACCGGAAGTACA
>JASFHM010000083.1:0-5838 GCA_050123215.1 Phycisphaerales bacterium
TATTTTGCGAATCTCCTGTTTATGCAGTAGTAGCTTTCTCTTTCTCGCCGGTTCATGGTTACGGGCCCCGGCCTGTTCGTACTGAGCTATGCTTGCACCGAGCAGCCAGCACTGGCCGTTGTTTACTCGTGCGTATGAGCCGCTTAAATCCGCTTGGTGCGCTCTTAGAGATTTGACCTCACTGCCGAGAAGGGACAGACCCGCCTCGAACTTCTCGACCAGCTCGAAATTGTGGTAAGCCTTTTTGTTTACCACCACGGGCTCATCTTTTTTATTCTTATTGTTCTTAGCGGCTTTGGCTGTCATTTGGGCTATGATATAGTAGGCTGGTGCTCTTTTCAAGCAAACCAGATTATTTGCCCAGAACTAGTTGATGGACTAAAGCCGCCCCGATCCAGACCACAAAGCTTGCGGCAAGGGTCAGCCATAGCGGCATGGCCCGGCGAAAGCACAGAAAGGCTGTAAGAAAAAATCCTATGCTTGGTAAAATCCCCCACAGCGCACCCTCACAGTAGCGGACCATCTTCTGAGAATCACCCGACAAATCAGAATATAGCCAGATAAGCACGAACAAACCGGTCAGGGGCATGACTGCGATAAGACCGGCCAGGGAAGGGAGCTTTCGGCCTATGTAGGTACACAAGCCAATCACACAGGCACTTATCAATACCTTTATGAAAAGTTGCATCGTAATATCCCGTTGTCGTGTGGACTTACTTAATTAGCCTCAAGGCAATGGGATAGCGGTAATGCTCACCGTTGTTGACCTTGACGGTTGCTATGATACAGAAAACTATGTTGATTACCTGAACCGCCGGCAGCAGGAACGCGCCTACGCAGGCCATTATCAGAAGCCCTGAAATTATCGATGCAATCACAATGGTAATCTGGAAATTCAGTGCCTCTTTGCCCTGTTCTTTGATATACGGATGGTCATCTTTTTTTATCAGCCAGATGATTAGCGGGCCGAGAAAACTTGTAAAGATGGCCAGCAGGTGACACAGCATAGCCATGGTCTTGGCATCCTTAGGGATATCTGTGGCCTGCGGAGCTGATTCCTGCGGGGGCGGGCTCGTAGGTTCCTGTGATTCCTGTGGAGGGTCGTTTTCTGCCATAATGTCACTCCCTTCTAAAAGGTAACATTTCCATTATCCGCTTCGTATTACCTAGCTAATACTATTACAAGTGCCGGTTTTGAGGTCAAGGGTAAAATCTATACCATTTTCCACGAGGCCGCTCTGTTAACAGGTCTTATTTTTTTATCTCTTGGCAGAATTTGCCCATCAGCATCATCGCATCGGTGCATTTTTCCATAGAGCCGTCCATCGCAGCGTATGCCTCGACGAGCTTAATTAATTCGGCATCGGCCTGGCCTTCATAAAGGTGATGCTTCACGTTGACGATACCTGCATCGCAGCCGTATTTCATGGCTGTGTGAACATAAGCACGCATGACACCTATCTTTCGGCCGGGCAAATCACGAGCACAGTTGCTTACTCCCAGTGAAAAGTGAACGTCCTTCATTTTGGCATCACTCTTTATTTTCTTGATGGTCTCGAAAGTTCTGTATGTATAACCGGGCACATCCGGCTGCATGGGCATATCTATGGCTAAAGGGAATACCGTCGAATCGAAAAATATCTCGGTTGGCTTAAAACCGTATTTGCCGGTTGCTTCGTCGAAGATTTGTTTTGCGAGTGAGAAAAGCTCATCCACCGAATGAGAACCGCCCGGGCCGGTAGGTTTGTCCTCGCTCATAAGCAGCCCGATGAAAGAGTAGTCAAAGTCCTTTTTGAACGGAAACATGTTGTTCATCGTGTAAACTTTGACGGAGTTAACCAGCGGTTGAGCAACTTGCTCATCTGTGTTGTACCATTCTTTAAGACCGGCTATAAGAACGTCGTCATTACTGCTGTCGATGCATACGGGGATACCTTTACTATATTTGCGGACAAGCTTGACGTATTCGACCATTGTCTCAATGGCTGCCTGAGGATTCGTTTCACCGAATTCATCTACGTTTATTGCGATGTAGTCAGCTCCTTCAGTTACTTGGTTTTGGATTAGGTCTTTGATATAGTTTAGTTGCTCGGAGTCCTTTGAATAGGCATCGTCTCCAAGCTCACATAGTTCCTTCATGACCTTGCCGGTTTTTGGTATAGATGCGTGGATTGATTCGCCGATGCTGATGAAGCTTTTACTCATTTTGCGGTCCTTTCTCAAAAATAGTACGGATTAGTGCCGACGATTCTATATGTGCCAGTCAAGCCGGGCAAGAGATAAACATTTGAACGTTTATTTGTAACTTGGTCTTTGCAAAATAGATACAGCCACTGACGCGTTTTTTGGCACTATATTGCTGCTGGGGCTTTGCCGAACGAAAATTTGGTTCAATGCTATGATTTTTGTGGAAAACATGTTGATAAACAGAAACACCTGAATTGTGATATGGATTATTCACATAGTTGATTAGCGTCCGGATATATTGTATATGGACGCATTGCAAAAATTTATTGTCGACCTTGTTTGTCTTGTAAACGTAAGGCTATGTAAATTTGGCAGTTACAGAAAACCGATAAAACGGTAGTGCCGAGTGTATTATTGACACGACCGGATTTTTTTGCCCAGATTATCAAGCCTGATATTAACAGATTCTTGACGGAAATTTGCTGGCTTGGTGGATAAATGAGGAAAATGCTCTGTGGATTTGAGCAATTTGGCATGTCTTTTGCGGAGGTAGGCTATTTCTGGAAACTCACGATTTGTTGCTTCAGGTCACGACAGGCCGATGCAGGGTCTTCTGCTTTGGCTATAGCTGAGCAAACAGCAACGGTAGAAGCCCCGGCTTTGAGTACATCCGCAACATTTTTGGCAGTTATGCCCCCAATCGCGACGCCGGAGATACCCGTATCTTTCAGAAACTTTGTTGCCTGCTTTACGTATTCAAGGCCAACCGGTTGTAAATCGGGTTTAGTATCGGTTGCGAACACAGGTCCGAGACTTACGTAGGTTGGCAACTGCTCCAGGGCCTTTTCGAGCTCAGCCATGGAATGAGTTGAGCAGCCGATAATTAGTGGCCGATGTTGAAGCTTGCGGACCTGTTCCATGGGAAGGTCATTTTGGCCGAGGTGAACGCCATCAGCATCGGAAGCCAAGGCAATATCAACTCTATCGTTTATTATAGCCAGCACGTCGTGCTCTTTGCACATACCGACGAATTCATTGGCTACAGCAAGTAGCGCATCTGTATCAATATTTTTTGCCCGCAGTTGAACGCAGTCAGCTCCGCCTGCTGTGCAGCTTTGTGTAAGACGGATAATCTCGGCGGGCAAATCGCTGGTAATAATAACGTAGAGTCTGACCGGCTTGAATCTCTCGGCGGTATTGAAAAACAGAGAAGAATCTTTCTCCAGTTCATAGGCCTCAAATCGCAGCCGTTCGATTTGCCCGGCCTTGGATGCGTCGATTGTTTGCAGCATCTCAGTCAAAACCCGAAGGGCTTCACCGAGACGCTTACAGGCGGCTGTGAAGCAATCAGTCAGATTCTGCCGTTCCATTTGGTTTTGAACTGTCTTGCCTGCCCCGACGTCGCCTTTGGTGTCTCGGCTGGCCAACAACAGGTTGCTGTCGATGGAGCCAATAATGGCCGAGAGCGCGTGACGCAGCTTTTTTGCGCGTTCGGTCAGGGATTTGTTGTTAAGTACGAACCGACAGAACTCTTCCACGAGGCGGCAGGCCTCGCGGGCACGATTGAAGTTGGCGTCAATAATTCTATAAGCTGCGTGATTCATGACAGTACGAATTATACGTTAGCGCGACTGGGCAAGACAGGGAAAAACTTTTGTCGAAATGTGGGAGTTAGTTGCGGTTGCCTTTAGAGCAGCGCATAATGAAACGGAGCCGCTCCTCCTCCGGGGCGACTCCGCTCAAGTATATTTAACAAAGCCAGCGCCAGCCCTGTTTATTCGACAGCCTTCACAGCTAACTGGCTTTGACTATTTCAAGCAAGGGCGGAGGCATCCTCCTCCTTCGCAGTTGTTTAGGACCATCCGCCCGGAAATTTCATAATAAAAGTCAACGACGAAGTAGTACTTCTAACAAAAACCATGCCAAAATTTATTTCTGATGTCCGCGGGTGACAATTTTAAATCTTAACGGTCTGTCCGTGAGATAGTTACGCTCGAATAGCGAATGTTATTCGACTTATAATGAAAATCCTGTTTTGTCAGCGCGTTGTTATTTATAAACGCTCGATATTCCTCGGTAGCTTATTTTTGCACATATTAGGACCTTATGCGGTTAATTATCCCGAATATTGGCACTGTGTTTATAAAATACAACGCAGATGTTGGTGAATATGGACACCGCTGGCTGGTTTTTGGGGTTGTTGTAGATTCGCTGTAGATGACATTCGCAGGAAAAATGACAATTATTTGCAGAAAATGACAATCAGCCTCAGCGCATAAAACCACCGCCTGGCTATTCCATAGCCGTTGGCGGTTCAAAAAATGTCAATTTCTCAAAAAATATCCCTTTTTAATTTGCCTGTAACTGGCGAATAAATGTTATTTGTAAAATCAAACGATCTATGGGGTATACATCATCTCACGCAATTGTCTGAGAGTATATTTAGGTGAATGCATAAACGAACGAGTAAGAGAACCGACGTCGCTGAAAAACACTTGAAATCCTCTCTTAGCTTTATGCTCATACTGTACCACTTCTCCTGACGGCAGATACTCAATGATCAAGAGAAATCTGGGCTACACACTGGCAGGCAGATCAATGCAGAGCCAGAACTGCCAGATGCTGATGATGGCTGTAACACACAACCTGATGATCTTAATATTATTTGTCAGAGAGCTTTTCTACAGAGTAGAAAAAAGAAAAAGATACAACCGAAGGAGAAATATTAATCATGAGTCAAAATCGACAAAATTCTAAACTACCAAATTGTCCCATTTATGAAAAAACGGTACATACAAAATAGTTGTCATAACTTTTCTTGGCGGCACCTGTTGGCTCCCTCTATCATGGCCAGAAAATTGTCAACCGGCACATAATCGGGAATGGAATTCCCGCTTCCCAGCGCATAGCCCTTGGCCATTTTCCGAAATCTTAAGCCATCCTCAAAAACTTTCTCGATGATTTCTTTTGGACTCTTTTGGCAGAGTAAATCAACATCGATTCCACCGAAGAGAGCTATTCTGTCACCATATCTTTTTATCCATACATCAAAAGGAGCGATAGCGTCTTCATTGCTATGCTTTGCATTAATACCCAATGAAATCACATCATCCATAATATCAAAGATACAGCCGCATGAATGCCAGAGGAATAACTTTTTTCTTGTTATCAGGTCAATCAGTCTTTTATACTGAGGGATTATATTATTTCGTATGATCTCAGGCGAAGTTAACGTACTGCTATGAAAGCCTAGGTCGTCACCGAATCGACACAGGATAAATGTCTCACTATATTTTTCAAGGAACGTTGACCAGATACTATGCATTAAATCGCCAATTTTCACGTATAAATCATTGAAAAGTTGTGGGTCGTCAATCTGCATATAGGCAAGATATTCCAGTCCGACCAAATCTTCACTGATTTCGAAAACCCCATTTCCAACTCCTCCCACTGCCTTCATACCTTCCGGCAGAGCGGCTGCAAGGGCAGTGAAATTTCTCTCTGCCAAAGACCAGTATTTATCATGGAGTTCTTCCCACGGGTAACTGTCAAAATCTTTCCTGCTCTGTATTGGCCCAGGTTTTCCTCCATAAATTGCTCCGCTGTCCGGCAATATACATGTGATACAGAACTCATATGAAACTGTGTCAT
>JASFHM010000084.1:0-5816 GCA_050123215.1 Phycisphaerales bacterium
AATAAATACTCCAAAGGTACAGAACTTGAGGTGTGCTCAACTCAAACAACGTCTTTCTATCAATCTTCAAAATGCCCTTTGCGCTTGAACCTAAAAGATTAGCAAAAGAAAAAGGTCTTTCGTATTCGACCACAAGGGCCTTCTTTATACCGGCCAGTTCCTTGGCCTGCTCAACAGCATCATCAAAATAGCCGATACCGTCTATCAACTGTTCATCAAGAGCCTCCTGGGCGGGGTAGATGCTGCCATCCGAGAGCCGATTAACATCATCGAAGCTAAGCGATGTCCTACCGTCGGCTACGATATTAACAAAACGATTATAGGCCGGGTCGATTACTTTTTGCTGAAGGTAATCCAGTTGCTCCTGTGTGGGTTGATGAAATGAGCTTGGCCAGTCCTTCTTCTCGCCCGACTTAACGATAACCGGATGGATACCGAGTTTCCCTTCGAGCAACTCCTCTAAAACAAGATATCCCATTATCACTCCGACCGAGCCGGTTATAGTGGTGGGCTCAGCCACGATTCTTTCAGCAGCAACACTGCAATAATAACCGCCGGAGGCGGCTATATTACGCATAAAAGCGACTACAGGTTTGTCGGTCCGGTCCCTTAGCTTGAGAATCTCGTTATGTATCTGGTCACTGCCGGATATGGTTCCTCCGGGAGAATCTACTCGAAGAATCACTGCTTTTACATTATCGTCACGTCCGGCGTGCTGAAGTTGTTCAGTGACATCCTGCGATGTTTCGCCATCAATCAATCCGTAGAGGTTCACCACAGCAATCTTGTTCGCTCGGGGGCCGTCAATCAGTGTCTTTTCGGTGATAATACCAGCCTGACCCGAAACCAGCACCGCGAAGACGCCTACGACCATCAGGAAAAGCACAATGTTAGCCAAGACCGATAACGCAAGAAAGATACCCCAGAAAATCCGCCAGCCGCTCCTCTTTTTATTCGGGGCTGGCCCAGCAGCGGGATAAAACTGCTGCTCAGGCGACTGGTCACCAGCAGCACCGGATATACCGTTGTTCTGCTCAAAATCCATTATTTACCCTTTCAAGTTAACTTTCCGGCATTGTAAATATGGCTAATTTGACTGTCAATTACCAAAACTCACCTAGGTAGTCGCTTTTATAACATGCAAAAAGCGGCTTTTCTTCCTCAATAACCGCTTTAGCTGTGCCGATTAGACGCATATAAATCATATTCCCTCCCGGTCGTTATGGGACGGTCAAGTTTGACTAATGAGGCAACCGGGAGCAGGAATAGCTATAGCATTTGAGGATTTGCCAGATGACAAAGAATGCCAAGGGTGCAAACAAGACGGCGGCCACCAAGAAAGTTGCAGATATAATGAGCAGGAACGTCGTGACCATGCGACCGGACCAGAGTGTCTCTGCCGCAGCAAAGCTCATGGCAAAGAAAAATGTCAGCTCGGTTATAGTGACTGAAAACAAGGTGCCGATAGGCATAGTCACCGAGACCGACCTGGTCAGAAAAGTGGTTGCTGCAGAGAAATATAAAACACAGATACCGCTTTCAAAGATTATGTCAAGCCCAGTAATAAGTGTGCCACAGGATACAACTTTCGCCAATGCCAGCAGCATCATGAACGAGAAATCTATCAAGAAATTAGCCATTGTAGATGATGGCCAAATCGTTGGTGTAATCACTCAAACCGACATTCTAAAAGCCTTCGAAACACTACTCAAAGAACAAACCAACTTGGTTAAAAAGCAACTTGAAGGTACCAATCAGAGACTTAAGGAAATGCATAACGAGATTAGTCACGTATCCGGAGAAGCAACACTATCGGATTTGGCAAAGAACCAGTTTCTTGCCAGCATGAGTCACGAAATACGTACACCGCTGAATGCGATTATTGGCCTGAGTGAAGTTTTGGCAGAAGAAATACTGACCGAGGAACAAAGCAGCCATATAGGCATAATCCGAGAAAGCGCGCAAAACATGCTCGTTTTAATAAACGACATCCTGGATTTCTCTAAAATCGAAGCAGGCAAATTCGACATTGAGATTGCTGAATGCTCGCTTGAGCATCTGCTCGCTGTAGTCGAATCGCTGATGCGTCCGCAGGCAATCCAGAAAGGACTTGACTTCGGTATTTTCCAGAACGGCGAACTGCCCGCGAGAATCAAAACCGACAATCTGCGTTTAAGGCAGTGTCTGATTAATCTTATCAACAACGCCATTGACTTCACCGACAACGGCCATGTTCACGTAAACATCCGGCTTGAAACAATCAACGACCAGTCTTATATCCGGTTCGATGTCGAAGATACCGGCACCGGCATTTCGGACGAGGACCAGAAAAAAATATTCGAGCAATTCTCTCAGCTCAATACACTGCCCGGACGCAGACGACGAGGTGCCGGGCTCGGACTCACTATCACTAAGAAACTCGTGAGTCTGTTAGGCGGAGATGTCTCCGTAACAAGTAGGGTGGGAAGTGGCTCGACATTCTCACTAACCATTCCCGTGGGAGTTGATGCCCAAACCCAACAGCCTTTAAGAAGTACCGACCAGCTCGATAAGCTAAAACACGAGCAGCGTACTCTCGAACAAAAACAGTTCTCCGGTCGAGTGCTTGTAGCCGAAGATACTCCAACAAATCAAACACTGATAAGGCTTCTGCTGGAGAAGCTGGGACTTGAAGTAACCATAACTCAGGATGGCAAAGAGGCGGTCGAAGCGGCACTTTCGCAGGACTTCGACATGGTGATGATGGACATACAAATGCCGGTTATGAACGGTCACGATGCCACCAAAAAACTCAGAAAAGAAGGGTACACCAAACCGATAGTGGCGGTAACGGCTCACGCTATGAAAGGCGATAAGGAAAAGTGTCTTGCCTCCGGATGCAACGACTACCTCTCAAAACCGATAAATCGCAAAGAGCTGGTCGAGATAATTGGAAAATATCTGCCTCAAAAAACTAAAGACCTGAGTGAAAAAGTTGACTCTGTAACAGCCGAGGTTAAAGAATTGACACAAATGTGCAAGAATACCGGCGACGCATCCGCAGAATCCAACGGCACCCTGCCGGCAGACAATCTCGTCGATTGGGAATCTGTTATGAGCATCTGTGACGACGAAGATGTGATAAAACAGGTCGTCGAAATGTTCTTAAAGGACAGCCCAAAGTGCCTGAACTCGCTCGCCGAAGCAATCAAGTCGGCAAACCCAAAACATATTAAAATGTACGCACACAGTATGAAAGGCGCTTCGATACAAATCGGGGCTAAAAGGTTGAGTGACATAGCCCTCAAGCTCGAACACGCCGGGCGCGACAAAGATATGGAGCATGTGCCGGAGATGTTCAACGAACTGCAGGACGAATACAGCAAGCTGACCTTGTTCCTGTCTCAGCCGAACTGGATTGAACTGGCCAAGAACGGCCAGTCCCGAAATCCCCACAAATAAAGTCGTACTACTCTACGTGTATGACCCCCTGCTTTTGGTCGGCCTCGAGGCTGGCTTTCTTAATCACGTTATAAAGCCCGCGGCAGTGACGAACTTTTTCGAAAGCAAATTCAGGGTCCGTCTTGTCGGTCGTAATTAAAGTCACCTGACCGATGCCAACGATACAATCGAGTAAGCTTCGGCGAAGTTTCAAGTCGATAACGCGGAACATGTCAAGATTATCGACTTTTCTGTCGAATATCCCCCTGCTGTGCTCTATCCTGTCGCCTGTCACCTCATAATAAGTCATCTTCAGCTTCACAACCTTCAGCACAAACCACAGAATAACCAGCACAGTTAGACCAAGAGCCATAATTTTCTTATAGCCGACGATTGCATAAAATTGATTGTCATTAAGAGTGCCGGAAAACCTCTCGACCAGCGCCGCAATATAATTTTCCACAGGCAATCTCGCTATCATCACCGCAACAGCCAGAACAATGCCTCCCTTTACTGCTACCCCGAGAAGCCCGAGCAGAGAAGGCCTGCCAGCAAACAAAATGTCGCTGTCTTCCTCTTGCCCTTCATCGTCTTCATCCTCACTTTGCTGTGCGGCTCGCTGAAGTTTCCTGGCCTTATCGGTATTGAGAAACTCGCCGCAGAATCGGCACTTAATCGCATCAGCCTGAATAGTCTCGGCGCAGAAGATGCACTGCTTGAGCCGAGGCCCCTGCGGCCCGGCTTCGAAACCCACGATTTCATATCTACTTGTCTCAACCTCGGATGATTCCATATAAACCATATATCGGCAATCCGCTGCGGACTTCTCTACCCGACCCAACGGCTGACACCGGTTGCGATTATGGCGTTTAATCGGCATTTCTGTTAGAATGCTCCTTTGTCCTTCAAGAGAAATCTATTATGGCGTTACCAACAGTTGCGATAATTGGAAGGCCCAATGTGGGCAAAAGCTCTCTTTTGAACGCCCTGGCGGGACAGATGATTAGTATCGTCGAGCCAACCGCAGGCGTGACCAGAGACCGTGTAAGCACTTTCATCGAGAGAGACGACAAATACTTCGAACTGGTCGATACCGGCGGATATGGTATTGTCGACGCCGACCAGCTCAGCGAGCATATCGAAAACCAAATCCGCCAGGCAATCGAATCGGCCGACCTGGCCATCTTCATGGTCGATATCCGCGACGGACTAACACCGCTCGATAAAACAATAGCAGGCTTACTGCGAAAAGAAAATCTCAAGGTCATCGGAGTCGCAAACAAGGCCGATACAGCAAAACTGTTTCCCAACGCCGCCGAATTTACTAAATTAGGCTTCGGCGATTTTTTGTGTATCTCGGCTCTTAACAATCTGAACAAAGCTGTGCTGCTTGACCACATCTTCGATGAGATTTCTCATCTCGAATCGGAAAAGCCGGCCGAGCCTGTAATGAAAATAGCCGTCGTCGGCAAACGCAACGCCGGCAAAAGCACACTACTCAATGCTATGGTCGGCGCTGAGCGAGTCATCGTCAGCGAAACGCCGGGTACTACGAGAGACGCCATTGATGTAAGATTTGAAAAAGACGGCAAAACCATCGTAGCTATCGACACCGCGGGTGTACGAAAAAAAGGTAAAATGTCCGACAGCATCGAATTCTACAGCTATGTCCGAGCAACACGTTCGGTTAGCAGAGCCGATGTCGTACTGTTTCTTATCGACTCAACCCTGCCTGTATCGCAAGTCGACAAAAAACTCGCTCGCTTCATAGCCGACGAACATAAAGCCTGTATCCTTGTTGTTAACAAATGGGACTTAGCCAAAGACACTGCTGCAACAGAAGACTACGAAGACTATCTAACCAAAGTCCTGCCCGGTTTGAAATACGCACCAATTGCATTTACGACAGCCACCGAATCGAAGAACGTCCAGAGTGTGCTCGATTTGGCCGCCGAGCTTCACAAGCAGGCGACGACAAAGATACCAACGCCGAAGCTCAACAAGGCATTCGAGATTATAAAAGCCGAGCGCACCGGCGCTAAACGAAACAAGGCCGGCTGGCCGAAAATTTATTATGCGACCCAGATTGCGGTCAGCCCCGTAACAATACTGATGTTCGTCAATAAACCGCAGCTGTTTGAAGAAAACTACCGGCGCTACATAATAAACAGATTGCAGGAGCTTTTGCCGGTCTCAGAAGTCCCTATCAGGCTTTTGGCCCGGTCACATAGAAAACAATAAGGAAAATCCGGGAGGTCTCTCCATGGAAGCGTTACTGTTACTTATCATTTGCGGCGGCGGATATATTCTGGCGTACCATACTTACGGCCGGTTCCTCGCACGGAAAATCTTCAAGCTAAAAGAAGACGCCACAGTCCCCTCGAAAGAGCTGCAGG
>JASFHM010000085.1:0-5797 GCA_050123215.1 Phycisphaerales bacterium
ACACCGATGTTGCGAAAATGCTCTCCGAAGCTGAAAAGCCCGAACAGGCCCCTAGCATCAAAGTCGAGTTCGAGCCTGGTGACCAGATAAAAATTCGTGAAGGTGCCTTCGAAAACTTTGAGGGTGTGGTGGAAGCGATTGACCAGGAACGTGGAATTGTGAAAGTTGTGGTCAGCATATTCGGTCGAAGCACTCCGCTTGACATCGAATACTGGCAGATAGAAAAAATATAACGTACGGGATTTTTAAATGGCAAAAGAAATCGTAACTCAGATTAAGCTCCAGGCCCCGGGCGGTCAGGCAACGCCCGCTCCGCCCATCGGACCCGCCCTGGGCCAGCACGGTGTTAATATCGGGCAGTTCGTTTCACAGTTCAATGAGCGGACTAAAGATATGAACGGAACAACCGTGCCTGTAGTCATAACCGTTTTTAAGGATAAGAGCTTCTCATTCGAAGTCAAAAGCCCGCCCGCCGCCGTCCTGCTCAAGCAAATGGCGCAGATTGCAAAGGGAAGCGGCGTTCCGAACAAAGAAAAAGTCGGCACCGTCACAGTTGAACAGGTCAGGCAAATTGCAGAGCAGAAGTTCAAAGACCTCAATGCCTATGACGTAGACGCCGCCGAGCAGATTATCAGAGGTACCGCCAGAAGTATGGGAATCGAAGTAACGGGTTAAGCTGTACGTCAACTTTGCATAATGCTTACCACGGCAAAATAGTGGCAGCGATTGGAACTCGCGAAGTAAGGAGTAGTCGATGGCAAAAAGAAGTAAACGATACAAAACCGAGGCCGAAAAGGTCTCTAAAGAGCCGGTTGCACTGGCCGAAGCCGTTGAAAAGATTAAATCTTTCAACTCTGTAAAATTCGACCAGAGCGTCGAGTGCGTCCTCAATCTGGGTATAGACCCGAAGCAGGCCGACCAGATGGTGAGAGGCTCCATTTCTCTGCCTCATGGAATAGGTAAACAGAAAAAAGTCATAGCCTTTTGCGAGGATGCAGATGTTGAGTCAGCCAAGAAAGCAGGGGCAATCGAGGCCGGTTGTGACGACTTGATTAAGAAAGTCTCTGACGGCTGGATGGATTTCGACGTTGCTATAGCTTCACCCAAAGTCATGGGAAAAGCCGGTAAGCTCGGAAGATTGTTAGGCCCTCAGGGCAAAATGCCTTCGCCTAAAAATGGAACCGTGACGATGGATGTGGCTAAAGCCGTCGCCGAATTTGCCGCAGGTAAAATCGAGTTTCGAAGCGATGCCGGCGGAAATGTGCACGCCGTCGTCGGAAAACAGTCCTTCGATTCGAAAAAGCTCGTTGAAAATATCGAGGCCTTTGTCTCGCACATAAAGAAGATTAAACCGGCCTCTGCCAAAGGAACGTATGTAAAGAAAATATCTATCTCGGCAACCATGAGTCCGGGTGTCAATGTCAGCGATAACGTATAGTAAGGTGATAAAATGAGTAAGTTCGTTAAAGAATTGCTTCAGGCCCAGATGGAGAAAAAGCTCACCGACGAGCAAATCAGTGATTTTGTAGTTGTAAGCACAAAGGGCGTCGGCGGAGTTGATAATAATATCATGCGCGGCCAGTTGAAGGAAAAGGGGATTAAGCTCACCGTCGTGCATAACTCGCTGTTCAAAAAAGCACTGAAAAACAGCGGCATGGAATCGGCTGTCGAACTCTTCGAGGGCCCTTGCGCGATTGCATATGGCGGCGACAGCATTGTCGATGTCGCGAAGGAAATAGTCGGATGGGGCAAGAAAATTGAGATTATTCAGGTTAAAGGAGCATACCTTGAGGGTGATACTCTCGATGCAGAAGCGGCCGTGAGTCTCTCCAAAATGCCCAGCAGGGTCGAGCTTCAGGGACAGGTCGTTATGCTTGTCCTCTCGCCGGCGAGAAAGTTAGCTTCATGTCTCACAAGCCCCGGACGAATCATCGCCGGATGTGTTAAATCGCTCATCGACAAAAAAGAAAAAGAAGCTGCTTAAATTTAACTTTTGAGTTTTACAGTGGCCGGTCCGGCTGTCCCCGAAAGGGGTTAAACGAGACGGTGGAGTCTTGGCTACCGACCAGCATTGAAAAATAGGAGTATCTGACAGATGGCTGAAGAAAAAGTCAAAGAAGAAGCTAAGGAAAAAGCCGAAGCTAAGGAAAAAGCCAAGGATAAAAAGGCGGAGGCTAAGGAGAGCAAAAGCGTCAGCAGTGACATTAAAAAGCTTGGCGATAAGATTGTCGGGTTGACACTCATGCAGGCCAAAGAGCTGGCTGACTATCTGGAAGACGAATATGGAATCGAGCCTGCCGGAGGCGGGGCTGTTATGGTCGCTGGACCTGCCGCCGCTGCTGGTGCGGCTGAACAAGCCGAGGAAAAGACTACCTTTGACGTTGTTCTCAAGGAGTTCGGTGACAAGAAAATCCAGGTCATTAAGGAAGTAAGAGCCTTGACAGGGCTGGGACTTAAAGAAGCCAAGGACCTCGTCGAAGGTGCGCCGAAGCCGGTTAAGGAAGGGCTCACAAAAGACGAAGCCGAGGCTGCCAAAAAACAGCTCGAAGATGCCGGAGCAGTTGTAGAATTAGCATAAGTTGATAATCCCGAATCTTTAAGATTGAGAAATTAAAATCGTGGGTGCTTATGAGGCCAATGTGCCCTTTGAATGCATTTTGCGGAATTTTGGGAGTATAAAATGGTTGGGCTACCGGTTCGCGATTTTGGCAGAATAAAAGATGCCGTCGAAATACCAGACTTGGTCGCACTGCAGAGAGATAGCTATAATGCTTTCCTGCAGCCTGATGTTGAGCCGACCAAAAGAAAGTGTCATGGGCTTGAAGAGCTCTTTCGGGAAATCTTCCCCATTGAGAGTTACGACAAGAGCCTGAAGCTCGATTATCTGTATTACGAGCTCGAAGAGCCGAGATACGCCATAAAACAGTGTCGCCAGCTCAGGCTCACTTATGGCTATCCTTTGAAAATCGGATGTCGGCTCAGCTCCGCAGAGGGCCAGGACCTTGCCGAGCAGTCAATATACCTCGGTGAGATTCCTGTTATGATTGGTGGCGGTGAGTTTATCATCAACGGCGCCGAGCGTGTCATCGTCAGTCAGTTGCACCGTTCACCCGGTGTCGATTTTCTCATCGAGAGCAAAGAAGGCGACCGAGTACTGCACGGCGGAAGAATCATTCCCGAACGGGGAAGCTGGATTGAGATTGGTGTTACAAAGAAGGACGTCCTTGTAGTCAAAATTGACCAGTCCAGCAAGATTCCTTCGACCGTTTTGTTGCGGGCAATCAGTAAGGATTTCGGAACTACCGAGCAGATTATACGCGTATTTTATCCCACAAAATCTGTCAGTGCCGATAAGTTATCACCTGAAATGTGGGCTGTCGGGCCTATTGTCGATACCGAAAGCGGAGAGATAATCGTCAAGGCCGGTGCTCAAATCGGCGACAGTGTCGGTTTGATACAGCAGAGCAAAATCAAAAAGGTCGAGGTAATAGAAGAAGTTCGTGACGCGATTATCTTAAACACCTTAGCCGAGGATGAATGCCAGAGTCACGAGCAGGCCCTCCTCAGGTTCTACATGAGGCTGCGTCCCGGCAATCCGCCCAACGAGGAAAAAGCGCGTACCTTCTTTGAAGAAAAGTTCTTTGACATAAACCGTTATCGTCTGGGCAAAGTGGGACGGTTCCGGTTGAATCGAAAATTCGAACAGAATGTTGACGAATCCGAGATGACACTTCGGCCGGAGGATTTCCTCAACACGATGAAATACATCTTAGCCCTGCGTAATAACGAAGGCGAAGTCGATGACATCGACCACATGGGCAACAGGAGGCTACGCACAATTGGTGAGTTGGCCAGCGATGAAATTCGTAAGGGCCTGCTCAAATTGCGTAAGACCGTCCAGGAGCGAATGAGCATAAAGAAGGAATCGGAAGAGCAGCCGCGTATTGCTGACTTGGTCAACAGCAAAAGCGTCGCCAGTGCCGTCAATTATTTCTTCGGACGCGGTGAGCTTAGCCAGATAGTGGACCAGACGAACGCATTAAGCCAGTTGACGCATGAACGTCGTCTATCGGCTCTGGGCCCGGGCGGTTTGAATCGACGACGAGCTGGCTTTGAAGTTCGCGACGTTCACATCAGTCACTATGGCAGGGTCTGCCCCATTGAAACGCCCGAAGGTACGAACATCGGCTTGATTGCTTCGCTGGCCATTTTCGCAAAGGTTGACGAATACGGATTTCTCCTGACACCGTATTCGAAGGTCAAAAATGCGAAGGTCACCGGCGATGTGAAATACCTTCGTGCTGATGAAGAGATGCGTGCCATTTTTGCTCCTCCGAGCGTTGTCGACCCCGGTTCCGGAAAGATACCTCAGGAAATGGTCCTTGCAAGGCAGCAGGGCGAGTTAGCGCAGGTCGCGAACAAGGATATCGATTACGTTGATGTCTCACCGAAGCAGATTGTCGGAATGAGTGCTTCGCTTATTCCGTTTCTGGAGCACGACGATGCCAACCGTGCACTAATGGGTTCGAACATGCAGCGACAGGCCGTACCGTTATTACATACGGAAAAGCCTCTTGTCGGAACCGGAATGGAAGATGTAATCGGACAACATTCGAGCATGGTTATCCGCGCCCGCAACAGCGGCACCGTTACAGCCGTCGATGCGACAAAAATCGTCATTAACAATACCGATGAATACAAGCTCGAAAAATTTGTCGGCCTCAATGAAAGAACATGTCTCAACCAGAAACCCGTTGTCCATCTGGGCGATAAAGTCAAAAAAGAACAAGTCATTGCCGACGGTGGTGGAACCAGTCATGGGGCTTTGGCTCTGGGCAAAAATGTCCTTGTTGGTTTTGTCTCATTCGACGGTTTCAATTTTGAGGACGCCATTATTATCAGTGAGAGGCTCGTAAAAAACGACAGCTTCACGAGTATTCATATCGATGAGTTTACTGCTGAGGTGCGGGAAACCAGATTAGGAAAGGAAGAGTTCACAAGAGATATTCCAAATGTCAGCGAGAAGGCTTTGAGAAATCTCGATGACCACGGTGTAATTCGTGAGGGAACACGTGTATGTCCCGGAGATATCCTCGTTGGCAAGGTCGTACCCAAGAGCAAGACTGAGCTGACCCCGGAAGAAAAATTGCTCCACGCGATATTCGGCAGGGCAGGTGAGGATGTCAAAAATGACTCGCTCGAACTGCCGAGTGGTTACGAAGGGGTAGTCATAAAGACTGAACGATTCACCAGAAGAGGCGCCGGCGGTGAAGAGCAAAAGAAAGCAATTAAAGCTCAAGTCAAAAATATTCAGGAAGAATCGAAAGCAAAAGAGTGTCTCATATTCCGGGAAATGATTGACGCTATTCATAAAAAATACGAAGTCAATGTTGTTGACCCCTCGACCCGGCAAAAAGTCGGAGCCAGCGAGGATAATGAGGTTATCTTTGAGCAGATAGAAAACTTCGATATCAAATGGGTCAAACCAGCCGCGACAAGAGGCGACGTGCAAAAAGTCATTGATAAATATTGGCCGAAAATCGGGGAAATCCAGGAAAAGGCGAAACATCAGGTCGAGATGGTCAAGCACGGTGACGAGCTGCCCAGCGGTGTGCTCGAAATGGTAAAGATATACGTTGCCACCAAAAGAACTCTTTCTATCGGTGACAAAATGGCCGGAAGACACGGCAACAAAGGCGTCATTGCAAAGATTATGCCAGAAGAGGACATGCCTTTCCTCGAAGACGGAAAATCTTTGGATATCATGCTCAATCCGCTTGGCGTACCCAGCAGAATG
>JASFHM010000086.1:0-5777 GCA_050123215.1 Phycisphaerales bacterium
ACGCGGTTTCAAGGATAAACCTCTGGCCATGTAGACCTCACCCAATCCACCGCTATGAATAAATTTCATCGCCTCCTGTACATTTTTATGAGAACGGCTTTGTAAACCCACAGCGACAATACTGCCATACTTTTCAGCAGCCTCAACAATCCTTCTTCCTTCCCAGATGTTATGAGCACACGGTTTTTCTACATAAACGTGTTTACCAGCCTGACACGCCCATATCGCAGCGAGTGCGTGCCAGTGATTTGGAGTTGCTACAACCACAGCATCGATATCCTTATCATCAAAGACCCGTCGCAGGTCGTTTTCTGTAATCGGTTGACTTTTTTGGATTCCTGAAATTAACTTAACACGTTCGGAATAAAGATTTTCATCTATGTCACAGAGTGTTTTGACCCTGACATTTGGCATGCCGGCAAAATTCTCAGCGAGTTTTCTGCCTCGGCTACGGATACCGATGATGGCAATATTGATGCGATCATTTGCACCAATAATCCGCCGTTCAGCAACCGTTCCAACTCGGTCACTTACACAAGAGTATAATGTACTGGTTGCCACTATGCCCGCCGCAACACGTCCACTTCGGTTGAGAAATTCGCGGCGAGAAATCCTTTTTTGACTACAATTGGAAGACATTTAGTTTCCCCTTAAATTTAACAGGTAGGTCGAATTTCGGCACTACCCCATGGCACTGGTAAAACTTTAGTCATGTTTATAAACATCAATGGCTGATTTCAGCACACTGTTATGCAGAGTTACACCTCTCATCTCAGTCCAGTTAAAAGTCGCGGATACGAACCGAACACAGAATATATTCCAAAACAGTCCAAACTTCGCTTGTTCAAAGAATTAGACTGAAACTGTCCGACAATACCATTGGTCAAATATGTCTCATTTCAGTCTATCTTAATCTATAGGATGCAAAACCAGTTATTATCATCAATTCCACTTTCCTCGCAATGCCATCTTGCGTATTTAATTCCCCATTTTACGACAAAAAGACGCTGTGAACACGCAAGAACGCAACAATTTGCAGTTAAGTAGGAAGCTTTTTCTCTCGGGGTTGAATATTGCCACAACATACAACCTCTTTCTTTCAAATGTTCAAGAGATCGTCTGGTACTTCGTCGAAATTCGCCACACGAAAGTAACGGTTTTATAATCTATGCTTACACATCCCTCATAGTCAACCACTTTCTGCGGTGTCTCAACCAACACAGACACATTTTGATAACCTTCTAATCTGACAAAAATACCCTCCAGCCATCAGTAACACAGTATTCATAACAATGCCAAACCACAATCATATCACGCTAATGCTTTATATTATTTATACACATCATCGGCTAGACATAACTTTCGATGGCATTAAGAACGCCCTTTTTAAACGTTAATGTCGTAAAATGGGGAATTAAATACGCAAGATGATATTGTTTCTTCGGCTATTATTATGTGCTATATATATTGTGCGATAAAAAGTGTTCCGAGTACGAATATACAGGGAATATAAAAATGCAAAATCCTAACTGTATGCCCCTAACAGCAGTGCTAGGCCTGATTTTGATGCTTTTTACCGGTTGTAACGAAACGCAACTTAAGTCTGGCACATCGGTACCACCAAAAGATGCTATTGTACTCTTTGACGGAACAGATTTTTCGCAATGGATGACTGAAAATGGTGGTTCTGTTCCCTGGGAGATTGCTGCTGGAGTAATTGAGGTAGTACCCGGAACAGGGGATATTATGACAAAACAAAAGTTCCAAGACTTCAAACTGCACATTGAATTTAATGTTCCTCAAACGATACAAAAGGGAAAAAAGCGTGAACGCGGTAAAAGCGGGGTTTACCTACAGCGACGTTACGAGATTCAGGTAATGGACTCGTACAACCAAGAACAAGGAATTCACGATTGTGGCTCGATATACGGAGTAAAGGTACCCGACAAGAATGTATGCAGGGAGCCCGGAAAGTGGCAAAGCTATGACATCATTTTTCACAATGCCAGATTCGAGGGGGAACGGCCTAATCTCAGGAAAGTCAAAAATGCCCGCATCAGCGTATGGCAAAATGGTATTCTGACTCATAATGATGTGGAAGTACCCCACAAAACGGGAAGTGGTCAGCCGGAAGGCCCCGAACCTGCCCCGATTCTTCTTCAAGGCCGTGATGCCGGTTACACCTTACGTGTCCGTTTCCGAAATATTTGGGTAGTTCCGTTATGAGAGAAACAACATATTAATTGAATCAAGTAGAAGTATGAAAGGTAATTTGTAATGAAAAAGGCGCTTATTTTCACACCGTGTATTTTTTTATGTGCTGCGATTCTTTTCTTTAATCTCTTCCTTCAGCCTGTCATGGTTCAGGCAAAAAGTAAAGGCAATACAGCCTCGGAATATGACGGAGTTTCGCCAGATGCTACTATCGATCTGACAACAGCAGAAGGTACGAATCTTGTCAAGTGCCAGTGGCGCTACAGTGATACGAAGATTATCGAGATAGACTACAGAAGTCCCGGTGCCGACGGCAAACCCACAGGACCGCCGAATCGGACCTATGACTACAGCCCACATGCCGGTGTAGCAGATTTTAACGATGCAGACTGGGAAATCATCGAACCTTCGATGCTCGAGAAGCGTCATTCTACCGGTAAACTCTGCTTCGCATGGTATCGCCTCAACATAACGATTCCGGAAAGCATTGGTGATTTTAATACCACCGGCTCAACGGTGGTTTTTGAAATCATTGTGGATGATTATGCGGAGGTGTGGGTCGATGGTGAGTTGACCAGAAAGAAAAAGCAGAGCGGTGGCTCTGTGGTAAAAGGTTTTAACGCTCCGAATCGCTTAGTAATTGGACGAAAGGTTAAGCCGGGACAGCAGATTCAACTCGCAGTCTTCGGGATAAACGGTCCGATATCCGCCTCTCCCGACAACTACATTTTCGTGCGCCAAGCTAAGCTCGATTTCTATAAGTAACTAATCCTTCATAGGATAAATCCGCTACTTGTTTTTGTCGTCATATAGCTAAGCATGATGCTATAAAATCTTTGCAATATCCGAACTTGCGCCCTTTCAAACTATCTTAATGATATCAAAGGGGGAATGGGTGGTGGAATGCGCGAATCAAAACATTTTGTAGAAACAGCAAAAAGAACTCAAGGCTGTGCGGTGTCACGCCGGCAAACATAACAAAATAGAATTTTGAATTTCCTAAAGTAAATACAAGAGAATCTATTCGAAAAACATCAGATGTTAAGAAGTAACAACTCTATGATAAACAATAAAAGATTAACTATACTGCTGCTTATCATTTCTGGTTTTTGTTCAGGATATTTCTGCTCTGCCAGTTATCAGAAAATCCTTGTCTCGCAGAATTCAGGTAATGATAACAATGATGGGTCTTCCGAACTTACCCCTGTAAAAACACTTTATAGAGCAAAAGAAATAGCCCAAACCAGCAGTGCAGCCGGTTTTTGCATCTTGCTGAAAGGTGGTGATGTGTTTGATGACTTTACCGTTACAACCAATCAGATACTAACCGAATATGATCCGGGTAGAAAATTATTTGCATTTATCTGGGATATTAACAAGCCCCTCGTGTTTTCAACTTACGGCTCAGATGAAGCAGCAACATTATATTCGGGAAAACATAGCCACCAGGGAGGCCCTCAAACTGCTATCGCGATAACATGGCCAAGTTCTCAAAACGTTATAATTGAAAACATTCACTTTGAAAAATGGCAACTTGGAGCTATATTCACTTATAAAACAAAGAATATTCAAATACTAAACAACGTTATTGAGAAGATAGGAACACTCTACTTCCCAAACGAGAAGAACCTGATAAAATACAGAGGAGTCTGGATAGATCTTTATGCCTGCGGAGCTATTTATCCAAAGTGCTCCGAAGACATTATTATCAAAGGAAATACAATCAAGGATATACATAACAAATACAACGATTTTGGCAAGCTCCACGCCTTTTACATATCAAGCGCAAACGATGTAGAAATCTCAAATAACTTTGTAATCAACGCTAGTGGTCCACCCCTTAAATTCCGAAGGGGAGGAACCAACCATGTCCTTGTGGAAAACAATGAGTTTCACTACACAGGTCCTTCGAAGAACGTCGGAGAGGTCGAAGAAGGATGGGTCAGATATGCCGGCGATGCAAATGAAGGCTGCCCGCACGATATCGTTATCAAAAACAACCGATTCTGTTACCCATATTGCTGGCAGAACATAAGTGGGTGCCAAAAAGAGATTGCAATTAAATGCTCGGTAGATAATCCTATGATTTGTGGAAGCAATGCGTGCAATGATAAAATAGAATGGATAGATAATAGTTTTAAATACATCTATCCTGAAGCTGACGGAGCCGACAGCGTTGGCCTTAAGCATCATACCAAGACTAACGTCTCTGATTCAAATTCCTTTGCAACTATGTCTAACTATCAGCTACCGAAAAATTCGGACAATACTCCCAATCACAGCCTAGCATCCTGGTATAGATTCGACGAAAAATCGGGCATCAAAGCCTTTGATTCGTCAGGTAACAGCTTTGATGCAATAGTCAGCAAAAATACGGCTTGGGATGCTGGCGGTCACATCGGAGGTTGCCTCAACTTTGACGGCACAGTTAATGTTCTGGCCGGACCAAAAGTATTTTCGAATATCGAAAACGAAATAACCATCTGTCTGTGGGTCTGTGGTGATGCCGAACAACTTATGCGCCATCATTGTCGGGTATTTCACATCTCTGGCCAAGTATTTCCCGGCCAGCCCAGGCGCAAAATATCAGCCCTTATACCGGATAATACCGCAAAAGACGCCAGTGTGCTTTGGCAATCCGGCTCCGAGAGCAATTATGATTCGCTGTTATGGTGCGTACCAAAACGTGACTACTGGAGCAATCAGTGGAACCATTATGTGTTTCTAAAAGATGCTAACAAAGGAATTATGAAAATATATCATAACGGCTCGCTCGTGGCAGCGAGAACAAATGCATTCCAACCGATGGCAGGAGCAAAAAGACTATACATTGGGGCAAAACGCTCCGGCAGGGACCAATACCACGGCAAAATAGACGACTTCAGAATCTACAACTATGCCCTATCGCAAGCCGAGATTATGGAACTTGCTAAGCAGGTGCCGTAATTAACAATTGGCGCAAGAAGAAGCCTTTTTGAAAGGGCAAAAAAGATGAGAAGTCGGTCTTTTTCTCTATTAGCAATGGCCGCGGTTTCTCTTCTTGCTGATTTGTGCTTTGCTGTGCCGCCTCGTTATACAATAATCGACCTTGGTACACTCCACGGTCACTACAGCATCGCTCACGCCATCAACAACGCCGGGATAGTAGTTGGCGAATCAGACCGCTGCGCTTTTCTCTGGAACAGCAAAAGCAGCATAACCAACCTTGGCACATTCGGCGATGGCGACGATGCGCGGGCCTGGGGCATCAACGATTCCGGAGAAGTCGTTGGCTATTCAAATTGGCAAATGGGCTGGAGGTCGTTTCACTGGCAAAAAGGAAAGATGATAGATATTGGTACGCTCGGCGGACACACCAAGGCTTATAATATTAACAATGACGGCTTGGTTGTAGGGCGCTCAGAAACTACAGATGGTCAATACCACGTGTTTCTCTGGCAGCATTCCACACCAATTCGCGACTTGGGAGTAATTGGCAACGGTAAAGGCAGTCGGGCTTATGGTATAAATGATGCTGGCCAAGTGGTCGGAGCTTCACAGGATGCTAACGGTCAACAACATGC
>JASFHM010000087.1:0-5775 GCA_050123215.1 Phycisphaerales bacterium
TCTTTAAGAGCAAGCTTATTCATCATTACCCCGCTCGACCACTGTCCCTACAGGACTTCTATCAAATCCTTAACACTAATACACACTAATGTTCTTAGCTCTGCCGCTGCTTTGCAGCCTTGGTCAAAGTCTGAAATTCCCCGGCCGCGAGCAGCCGGGCTAAACTGTAAATGTTGGGGGGACTGCCACTCCGCCACGGGCGGATAAAGGGCAGTTGAAATTTTTTGTTTTTCAATGTCCGGGATTTTAATGCAAATATTAAAGATCAAAATGTAAAACTACAGTTCAAAATTCAAAAATATTAGCTTTAGTCGCTGATTGCGCTGATTTTACAGATTTTTTAGACAAGATAGCAGGATACACGGGATTATCAGAGAGAATTTTGCCGTTGAAAAAGGAGAGGGAATAGGTAAAATTAGGAAGAATAAGAAGTAAGGCAAATTCGGGAGAGAGGGCATCATGCTATTTGCCAGACTCGAGAGTAACTAAGAGGATAACGCGGTGGGACACGAAAGAGTCGGTTTTTTACCTAAGACGCAGCCATGGAACGACTTAGTGGAGAAAATTGGGGGCGATGTTCCAGCTGCTACAGTGGCCAGCCAAACGCTAAAAAACGTTCGCAGTCGATATGAAACCTTATCTAAAGATGATGCAGTTAAAGAGATTTTTACTTTCCTAGTAGCATTTTCTAGAGCTTGTCAATTCCAAGATGCCAATGTACAGCTTCAGAATTCCGGCATTAGGATACCCGATCAGCCGACTTTGCTGTCTGTTGTTAAAGCTCTTCGTGAATGTCTCCCAACTCATGAGGCCACTTCTGAGTACGGACAGCTTGCACTTGCTGCTGCGGCAGACGCGATTGGCCAATGGCATAAGCTACATGCTGCAACACAATTGTCATTATTCCAACCATCTCCTGATTTTTTTGAGGCATGGCGTAATGTCGGCAATGGTGCTGGTTTTTGTGAACTTGCACGTCTATATTTCGGCAAACTGACCGAGCGGTATCTGAATTACTTTCTGGATAGGGTAGCATCTGCGACCTTTTCCAGCGTCCAGCAGCGCGATAGATTTCAACAAGAGATTCGAGCGCACGTCGATGACATTTCAAAACATGCTTTTGAAACAGCTAAAATCACACAATCATTTGCGGCAGGCTGGTTCAACAAAAACGCACGTGAGAGGATTCCTGATTCGAAGGAAATCGAAGGTTTTCTCGCAATCGCTTTCGGAAAATTGCGTGACGAGCTTCGCAGGGAGGAGGAAGCAAAATGAGTGTTCCTCCTGCCGTTTTTCTGTGTAATGGTGCTGCTAAACCAAAGAATTTTCCATCGGATGCCAAAGTTGTCAACTTATCTTATTTGCGGAATGACCCCGTTCGTAATGTAAATCTACAGCTCCCCCGCTTTGTAGATCAAGTCTATCATCTTCCTGACAGAATCTTAGATTTGCTTGAAATATCTGCTTATGTTTTCGCTGCAGACCGTTGGATACCGCGGGGGCAAAAAAATGCTGTCGAATTTCATGCATGGGCAAGATCTATATATTTCGTCATTCGAGTTCGAGATTACACTTTTTGGAACAAATCGGGGGTAAGAGAGAAACTTTCTGACGCTCTTAAGTTTATGACAGGTGATAGGGAATACATATTCGAATTTTTTCCAGGCCATAAAACCCCGCCAACCTCACTTTTTGACCGAGAGGAGTTTAAAATTGAAACACGGCAGCCAGTGTCAATCATATTATTTTCCGGAGGTTTGGATTCACTTGCTGGTGTACTTGATCGCTTGCATTCTACAAATGAAGATGTTTACTTAATAAGCCACCGCTCAGGCCAACCAAGCACAAGACACACACAAGACCGTTTGGCTAACGCTCTGAAGAAGACTTACCCGGGACGAATTTATCATTACTCGTTTGAATGCGGGTTGTCTCACAAGAGGGCGGAGGAAGAGACGCAACGGACACGAGCTTTCCTTTTTGGGTCAATCGCATTTGCTTTAGCCCATCGTCTCTCACAAAATCAGTTCTTCGTCTATGAGAATGGTATAACATCCTTGAATTTGCTCCGACGGCAAGATTTGATCAATGCAAGAGCAAGTAGAACAACACACCCTAAAACTCACATTTTGATGTCAAAATTTTTAACAGAAGTTCAAGGAACCTCTATCAAAGTTATCAATCCATTTTGGCAGCATACAAAGGCTGATGTTTTTCAACTACTCGACCAAACAGAAGGGCGAAACCTCATTGGGAGTACCGTTTCATGTAGCAAAACTTTTCAGAGATTAGGAACGGCGACACACTGTGGGTGCTGTTTTCAATGTATCGACCGAAGATTCGCCGCTTACGCGTCAGGTCTTCAAGACGTTGATAATTGCGGAATATATTCTAAGAACATTTTTGTTGATTCGATTGATTCTCCAGAAACCAAAACAACTTCCCTTGATTATATTCGCCAAGCCATATCTTTTGCAGAGTCTACAGATGACAAATTC
Source organism: Phycisphaerales bacterium (assembly GCA_050123215.1). Taxonomy (GTDB): domain Bacteria; phylum Planctomycetota; class Phycisphaerae; order Sedimentisphaerales; family Anaerobacaceae; genus CAYMOE01. The sequence goes on from JASFHM010000087.1 coordinate 2,499, forward strand.
TACTATGAACATCTTAGCGAACTTGTAGATATTGTTGACTGCATCGGTGAAAACAATGAAGCAAAAGCTGTGGAAGAAATATGGAAACTATGCCATCGCCATGGTGAGCAAGTCGTGACGGCGATTAAAGAAATACGCCAGAAACTTGATGACCCTCGTTGCAAAGTACATTCTGATAGTCTTCTTAAATTCATCGCCGACCGTGAATATATGAAAGACGACTCAAGAAGGCTTGCTGAACGTATTGCCGAACGTTTGAATAATGCTATACCTATAGCCTTTAGGAGACGGTCTCCAACTAACGAGAACGAAATTAATGACCAAATACAAGCACTCCTCCAAAACGATGAAGAAAATTATCGAAGAGAGTTTCCTTCAACAACCTTTGCATTATCAAAGGTAATACCGGACCATGAGGCAATTCATCAGGACGTGCTAATAGAGGCAAAATATATTAGAAAAGGGACTACGCCAAGCAAAATCTCAGATGGCATAGCAGCAGACATTACAAAGTACTCCTCGACTAAGTTTATTCTTTTTGTTGTTTATGATCCTCATCGGATGATTTCACAGGACAACCGTTTTAGGAATGATATTGAAGAAAAAAGGGATTGCCTTGTGTCAATTATTCGCTAATAGGAAAGCAAACCAATATCAGGGCAAAATACAACTATGCCGGATAAGGATGTTAAGACGGTCATAAGTTTCTGCCGGAGGCCGCGATGAGGGGACCGGTAGTAGTTTGCCGAAGGCAAGTTAAATTAGTATCCGAACCGCAGGTGAGCAACGAGCAACCCCACGATAAAGACATGACCCCCAGGCAGGCCTGGGGGCTAAATATTTTCGATACTGGATGCTGGATACTTGATTCTGGAAAATGGATTTCCGCGTGCGCGGGAATGACAAATAAGTCGTCGTGCCGACGACTGCTAAACAAATTGTCCCCAAGGACAGGCCTTGGGGCTAACCGATGGACCCCTGTTTACAGCATACAGGGGCAGGCGAGTAACGGGGCTAACCGAGTCGCCGTTTCGGCGACTGCTAAACGAAAACAAAAAACCCAGGAGGGCGAACACACGGGTTCGCCCCTACAAACATAGGGGATGTGGGTTGAATGGGGGTGGTGTGGGGGTATAATAAGTGCTCTATGAATGAAATAAAAACGTCAGGGAAGGCATTGTCCGGCAGTGAGGCCGTTTTAAAAGTTGCGGTTCTTTCGGGGGGTATCGGCACCGAGAGACAGGTTAGTCTTGAAAGCGGGCGATGCGTGGCCGAAGCTCTCAGCCGGGCGGGGATTGAAGCGATACTTGCTGATACACGGCCGGATGATTTAACTATCCTTGACGATAAGAGTATTGATGTTTTTTTTGTTGCGCTGCACGGTGAGTTCGGAGAAGACGGTCAACTGCAGCAGATACTCGAAGGAAAGGGACTTTGCTATACAGGCTCAGGGCCAGAGGCGTGTAAGTTAGCAATCGATAAGCTTGCCAGTAAGGATATTTTTAGAAAGGCCGGTGTGCAGGTTCCGGCAGCGATAAGATTCGACGAATCATCAGTAAGTGTACAGCAGTTGTATAGTCTCGGGCAAAGATATGTGGTAAAACCAGTTAGTCACGGCAGCAGTGTGGGCGTTAGTATTGCCAATAACGCTGAAGAAGCAATTGGCTCGGCGAAGCAGTGTTTCGCAGAGTATGGCGATTGTATGATAGAGAAGTTCATAGCGGGGCGCGAGGTAACAGTCGGTGTGCTGCAAGGAAAAACTCTGCCCGTTATGGAGGTTAGACATAAAGCTGTTTTTTGTGATTATCGTGCTAAGTATGTCGATGATACTACCGAGTGTCTGTTCGATACTATCGCCGACGCGGTACTGGTGGAAAAAGTCAGTCATGATGCGATAATGTGCTTCGAGTCTCTGGGCTGTCGGCATTTTGCGCGGGTCGATTTTATACTTGGCGATGACGGAACCCCTTACGTTCTGGAAATTAACACGATACCGGGTATGACGAGCCATTCGTGGGTGCCGAAGGCAGCAGCAAGAATTGGTCTGTCGATGCCGGATTTGTGTATGAGGATTGTTGAAACGGCCCTGACCGAGGCTCGAACAGGCAAATCAGTATATTCGATAGAAGCTGTAACCCGTGGGCAAAAGAAAAAAGAAAAAAAAGCCTTCACGCAAGGCGTCACATAAGCTGATTTCGGTAAAGGACCGCAAAAAGCGAAAGGTGACACAAGCTCGCCGGAGCTTATTGCCGCTGTTGAAGATACTGCTTTTGGTGGGTGTTATCGGCTGCGTAGCGGTAGGTTTGGCGTTTCTTGACCGGTATGTAAGAGACCGTCAGGAGCTTTTTGAAAAAGTCGCCGCGCTCGATTTGGTCAATGCACCTTCCTGGGTTAGTGGGCAGCTCAAAAACAAGATATACGCAGCAGCCAAGGCCGACGGGGAAAATTTGAAACTGGATGAAGAGGCGGCAGCTTCGGTACAGCAGAATATCGAAACCTATGTTGCTTGGCTGGATAATGTGCAGGTGACGGCGACGCATGACAGCCTGCGTATCGAGGGCATCTGGAGAAAACCCCTTGCGTTGATTGCCGCGGGAAGTGAACGTTTTTATGTTGACGTTGGCTTGGTGGTTTTAGATTACGTGCCCGTGCCAGCGTTGCCGATAGTTGAAATTACCGGTGTTTCAGTGCGACAGGTACCACCGATTGGTAGTGTTTTTGAGCGTAGTGATGTTGCAGCGGCGGTTAGTTTGCTCGAATGGCTCGATAAGATGGACTCTAAAGTAAGCGCTAAGAAGCCGCTTCTTTTTGATATCGACAGTATTGACGTTAGCAACTTCAGCGGCAGGCGAGATAAGTCCGAGCCTCATATCGTTTTATACGCCAAAGATGGTACTAAAATTATCTGGGGAGCTGAGATAGGTACTTGGCAGCGATACCTCGAAGCGATGGATAAAGACAAAATCGCCGGTCTTTATGAATACTACCGCCAGCACGGAACGCTGCTGGGCGGGGCTCGGTATATTAATCTACGGTATCCTCAGGACGGCATAGTCCAGCCGGTCGATGAGTATTAGCCGGTGAAACTATTCAGCGCTGTCGGCAGTTCGAGGTATTGGTAGGGGACATTAAATTCATCGCATATTGTCTTTAGCTTAACGAGTGTTGCTTCGCTTAGGTTGTTTTGGAAGTCTTTGTCACCCTGGCAGCAGAAGATACGACAGGCGGCGAATCTGCTTTGGTGGATTGTACAAAGGCCGTTGAGATTGTAGGGGCA
>JASFHM010000088.1:0-5729 GCA_050123215.1 Phycisphaerales bacterium
CTATCCGTCGGCAAATATCCAGACCGTCTGCACCTGCCAAAAGAGCTGACTTCGGTTCGTACTCACGCACATTCTTATCCAGCTCTTCAAACTCACCTGAAGTTACATAGGGTGGGTTGCACACAATCAAATCGAATTTATACCTGTCCAGCTCTGGAATAATAGGTTCAAACAAGTCACCATGCAGTAATTTGATACGTTCGCCAAGCCGGTATTTTTTTACATTTTGTTCAGCTACTTCCAGAGCATCGTCGGAGATATCTGTTGCAACAACCTTTGCGTTTGCAAAGTTCTTGGCGACGGCAACGGCGATACACCCTGAACCCGTGCACAAATCGCAGACAAGCTGTTTGCCATTCCTGTTCTGTAAAAACTCAATTGCCCGTTCGACTAATAACTCTGTTTCAGGACGAGGTATCAGGCACGCCGCTGTTATATGAAATTCGAGACCATAGAACTCACACTTGCCCGTAAGATATGCAATCGGCTCATGCTCGCCGGCCCGTTTGACTAAATCGTGCAGCTTATCCAGAGACTCTTTACCGACCGGCTTGTCAAATCGAGTGTAAAGCTCGATTCGCTTTAGTTTCAGCACGTCTGATATCAGCAGTTCAGCGCTAAGCCGCGGCGATTCGAGCCCTTTTTCTGTAAGGTATTGCGTGACCCAGTTCAGCAGTTTTTGGATAGTCCAGTCACTCATACCCCCATGATACCAGAAGTGCAAGCCTTGCCCATAACGAAAATCGCGGTATCTATTCTCTTTAGCCTTTGTCGTCGAATCCGGATCGGACAAATGCTCTGGCTTCTGGAAATGCCTCTTCGACCTGCCGAAGCAGTCCTTTCAGTTTCACCAGAGCATCAAGAATGGACTGTTCCTGGTCAGGGAACTGATTCAACAATCTGCCCCACGCTGCAATAGAACGCTCGATGCCGATAATTGCGACTTTTGCTGAACCGTTTGCATCTTCTGGGAAATATTCAAGCTCTTCAAGTTCACCACGTATCATTCCATTCGCTGCTCTGCATAGCTTGACGTATATCTGGTGCTGATACCAGCGAATTACTTCAAGACAATCCTGAATACTTACTGCCTCATCTTCGGGTTTTGTTCCGGGGATGTCGGCTTGGGCAAGTAACAATAATTCTTCGGCCTTTTCTTCAAGCAATTCTTTGTTTGATTTGAACCAGCTATCTGCTTGTTTGATATACGAGAATGCAACTTGGTTATATGGCTGCTCTTTGGCCCTCTTGTGCACCAACTCAGTTTGCCTGTCAATTTCATCGTGGTCAATTGCATTAAGGTCGATACCCATTTCTTCTGCTTTTTCTTTTACCATCTCGAATGTGACCTGAAATATCTCGTGCAGCTTATCCCAGAAGGCTTTGTTGCTGATGTCCTTGGATTCGGGGCCGTCAAGTTCATCTTCGCTCAATGCATAAGTCATACACCGCTGGGTGAGCACGCATCGTTCGCACCACCTGTCGCAGTAATTATAAACGCCCGGTATAAATCTAGGGTCTCCGGCAAGTTTCTTTATGTATCCTTTATCCATAAGGCAGTGTCAATCTGTGAAATCTCTGTGGCTATATATACACCTTATCCATCATTCGTGGGAAAGCGATGCACTGGCGGATATGTTTTTCACCCGTTATCCACGCCACCGTCCGTTCCACGCCCAGCCCAAAGCCACCGTGCGGCACCGACCCGTACTTTCGCAAATCCAGGTACCACTGGTAATTCTCCGGCGTCAGCCCCTGCTCTTTAATTCGTCCCAACAGAACATCGTAGCTGTCCTCGCGTACCGAGCCGCCGATGATTTCACCGAATCCCTCCGGCGCCAGTAAATCGAAATTCTGCACGACCTTATCATTGCCGGGGTCGATTTTCATATAGAACGCCTTGGCCTGCTTCGGATAATGCGTCACGAAGACCGGCTTATCGTGCATCAGTGAGATTATAGTCTCATCCGAGCCGCCCAAATCTTTACCCCAGTTAAACTCCGCCGCAAGTTGTGTGTGCTTCGGATTATTTTCAATTTTTATTTCAACTTCAGCAATTTGAGCCCGCAGTTCAATCAATGCAGCCGCGTTCTTATCTTTCTGCCACTGCTTGATTGACCCTTTCTGCTGCTCATCGAGTTCAGCTATCCTGGCCTCAATCTGTTTCTTCTCTTCCTGCAGCTCATTCAGTTGTTTTGCCATAAACTCTTTTGTCTTCCGGCCTCTCAGAATCTCGACCGCCTCGGTATAAGTCAGCCTATAGAAGGGCGGCTGAATCTTTTCAAGCGATGCAATATCGGCCCCCAAACTCTCCAGCTCGGCCCGGTTATTTTTGAGGACTTCCGCCGCGATGAACGAAACAAAGTTCTCCCCCAATTCAAGCAGCCCGTCCAAATCGATAAACGCCACCTCCGGCTCGACCATCCAGAACTCCGTCAGATGCCGCCTCGTCTTGCTCTTTTCCGCCCTGAATGTAGGCCCGAAGCAGTACACCTTGCCGAAACTCATTGCCGCCGATTCCAAATACAGCTGACCCGTCTGAGTCAGATGAATCGGCTCACCGAAATAATCAACTTCGAACAATGAACCGACTTCTTCTCCTGCGATAGTTGTGAATATCGGCGTATCAATCAGCGTAAAGCCGTTATCATTAAAGAACCGCCGAATCGCATCGATTACAGTATGCCGAACCTTGCCGATACACCACTGACCTTGCGACCGCAGATGCAGATGCCGATGCTTGAGAAGAAAATCAGTCCCGTGCGATTTTGGCGTTATTGGATAATCACTTGCCTGATGGATTATCTTTGCGTCGGTGACAGCCAACTCATATCCGCCGACACTGCGGGGCTCTTCACGAACCAGCCCTGTTATCGTTAGCGACGACTCCTGCCCAAGGTGTTTAAGCTCATCGAACAGTTCGTCCGAGACTTTGCCTTTTTCAACTATACACTGACACAGCCCCGTCCCGTCCCGCAGGATTATGAATTGCACCTTCCCGCTCGCCCGGCTTTGATATACCCACCCCGATAGAGCTACTTCATTACCGACATCCTTGCTTAGTTTGCATATAAGGGTCTTATTCGGTTGTGTCATTTGCATCTTGCCTCATTTGTTTCCATATCGGGTCGTTCATTCGCGGCCAGATTGGCCAATCGTCGGCAGGCTCACGCCGATTACCTTTCTCGTCGATTTTGTTAGGCCCAATGCTGTATAGCAAAAATCCCTCTTCCGTGGTCTTATAGATAAATGGTCCGTTACTGCGCGGGTCGGTAAAATTTCCCTTTGCTGTAAGCCCTTCAATTTGCCCCAAACTATCTGGCCATGAACCGTTTTTGTTTTTGTAGCGTTTAAGCGCAGCTGTAAGAAGAGCCCCTCTTTTACCCGCATCGAACCGAATGTAGAGTTTATGTAAGGTGTGATACACCTCTACTTTATTTCCCTCGAAATATTGTATTAAAGGTCTGAAAATGAGTTGTGACGCAGTGAATGTAGGCCAGCTAAATAATTTTATTCGTCCTTTGGGCTTTTGTTGCCAGTCATAGTCAGGCTTGAGCATCTCATAATGATGCTGATATTCATCGTCGATAATTTGACCTGCTGTTTGTGGATTGGAAGGAAATGACAACCACATTAAAAGTGTACTTGCCTTCCAGAGTTTCTTCCGCCCATAGGAAGGATGAACAACCGATTCATACCATTCTTTCAAATCTTCATGTTCGAGAGAGCCAGTTTCCAACATTTCCTTGTAGTATTCTCTCCAGCGTTGCCAGGGGTCGCGAGTAAAACGTACTCTGTCTTGAGGATTAATTTCATAATAGTTAGCTATGAAATTTTTTAAGTACAGTTTTTCATACTCGATAATTTGCGGCAAATGCTTGTCCCATGAGCAGTCAGCTTTAGAAATCATTTCTTCTGCTTGTTCTATCTGCTCGGCGGTAACGTCTTGCTCAATAATAAATTCCTTCAGCCCTCCTATCCCCAGAGCCTCGATAGATATCCCGACGAGTTTGTGGATAATACTTGGATTTTGCTGATAGTGGTTTCCGATACAAATCAAAGCATGGTATTTCTCCAGGCTGTTATCTAACTCCCCTCGTCCAACATCGTAGTTTGCCGCAAGTCTTAGTAATTGCGCGGCACGCCTGCTGGCTGCGGATACCTGCATTTGACTTCCATCCAGAACGACATCGGCTTTAGTGCCGAAGTAACATCGCTCATATTGAGTTGTTTGCAGCAGTAGCTCGATTATTCCTTGATGGTTGTCAAACCACTCGGCGTATTCGGGATAATCCTCAGCCGACCAGGGTTCGCGTCTGAGCACATTAATTGTATTATAATCTTCAGAAATGCAGGCCACGCATGGGTCATCGAATATTTCAGGCAGTTGTTTGTAAATAACCGCTGCGTTTTCTTCATCAGGTATGGCATATTTGGCATTTAAAGCGGCTTCTTCTTTGTCGAAGGTGTAAGGCCGCCAGCCTTCGTTATCATCCGGCAGAAATACCCAAATTGTAAGTGCGATTAAAACTACCCCCACACAGCCCCAGAAATACTTGCTGTACGGTCTTGGCAATACAGTTAAAGCCGCGAGAAATATTCCCAGAATGGTAGGCGCCTTCCACGGAACATGAAAAAACAAACCAAGTATAAGCAGGGCGGCAAATACAACGACAAAGAACCACCGTATGATGCTTGCGATTAGCCGCTTCTTTGACTTAACGGCCTTTTGAGGCTGGTTTTCCTGTTCTTCAGGCATTTCGTATTCCTTATATAAGTTCCTTCTATAAATAAGGTACTAACGAAACCTGCTGAATCTTCAAAATATTTGACTATAAATCCAGCTTTTCCTGCATGAAATTTTTCAGTTGGTCCGTTCCCACGCGGACTTGCTCCATTGAGTCACGGTTCCGTACAGTGACAGTATTATCTTCAAGGGTTTGACCGTCCACTGTCAAGCAGTAGGGCGTCCCGGCCTCGTCCTGCCTTCGGTACCGCCTGCCGATCGCACCTTTTTCGTCATAGAAACAGCTGAAATGTTTTTTCAAATCGTCATATATCTTTCGGGCAATCTCCGGCATCCCGTCCTTTCTTACCAACGGGAAAACCGCCGCCTTAACCGGCGCAAGTGAGTGATGGAACCGCAAAAGATTTCTCGTCTCACCTCGCACCTCTTCTTCGTCATACGCATCGACCAGAAAAGCCAGCGTGCTTCTGTCAACTCCCGCGCTCGGTTCTATCACGTAGGGGATGTATCGGGATTTCTTTTCCTCATCGAAATACGACAATGGGCCTTTGAGATATTCTTCGGACTCGTCAGCCAGCTCGACTTTACTCAGGTCCCTGTCATTCTCGAACCATCTGTTAAGCGTCCGCATTCCTCTCTGATGCTGTCTCAAATCATAGTCCGTACGGTTAGCGATGCCTTCTAATTCCTGCCAGTCACCCGAGCCGAACGGGAATTTATATTCGACATCCACACATCCTTTAGCATAGTGAGCTAACTCGTCCGGGTCATGCTCGCGAAATCGCAGGTTCTCTTTTTTGATTCCCAGATTAAGATACCAGTTAAACCTCGCCTCTTTCCAGTGTTCATACCACTTATCATCCGTACCCGGCTCGCAGAAAAACTCTAACTCTGCCTGCTCGAACTCACGCGTCCTGAATATGAACGCCTTGGTCGTAATCTCATTTCGAAAGCTCTTACCTATTTGTGCTATTCCGAACGG
>JASFHM010000089.1:0-5712 GCA_050123215.1 Phycisphaerales bacterium
AATGTCTTCGGTTATCTGGGCGACACTGTGGGTCATAGCCGCAGTTAAAAGCAGTTCATCTGAGGTGACTATCTTGGGATAGACCACATCGGCCTGGTCAAGATAGTCTTCTGTAACCTCCGCGATGCGTCGGATTGTCTTAGCTGCATCGAGCGGATAGCTGCCGACCGCAGTCTCACCCGAAAGCATCACGGCGTCGGTGAAATCCATTATAGCGTTGGCAGTGTCGGAGACCTCGGCGCGGGTCGGAACAGGATTATTTATCATGCTCTGCAGCATCTGCGTAGCGACGATTACCGGCTTGCCGCAGCGTCTGCACATATGGGTAATTCTTTTTTGAATAAGTGGAACCTCCGCCAGGTCTATCTCGACACCCAAATCACCTCGCGCTATCAGTATCGCATATCCGGCGTCTATGATATCATCGAGATTTTGCACTGCGGCCTGGGTTTCTATCTTGGCGACGAGCTTAATATCCGAATCTTTCCCCCGCAGATAATCGGATAATTGCCTGATATCATCGCCGCTGCGAATAAAACTCAATGCCAGAAAGTCCAGTTTGTTTTCTATCGCCCAGTCGACGCACTGCCAGTCATATGGTGTCACCGAAGGCACACTTACGTTCGAATCGGGCAAGCTGATTCCTTTGTGGCTTTGAAGTGTACCGCCGATTATCGTACGGCAAACCACTTTGTTTTCGGATTTTCCGGTTATCTGCAGGGCGATTTGACCGTCGTCAATCAAAACACGGTCACCAATTTTCACATCTCGTGCGAAGTTCTCATAGTTAGTCCCGACATGGCCTAACTCAGGCTGCTCATCGCCGGTGAATATGGTTATTTCACTATCAGCGTCGATATTCTGCACGGGCGGTTCGATATTGCCGAGCCGTATCTTCGGTCCGCACAAATCCCCCATAACAGCAACCGTATGCTGATGCTGTTGCCGGACGGCGTTTACCTGCTCTAATATATTGTTGTGTTCTTCGAGGGTGCCGTGCGAAAAATTCAGTCGGAACACATCAACGCCGTTATCGACCAAAAGCCTGATGACTTCGGCCGTTTTGCATTCGGGCCCGAGCGTAGCGACGATTTTTGTCTTTATCATTTAAGGGTCGAATCCATTTAAACCTTCGGATAGTTACCCAGGTAATATGTTTTTGGCAGTTCACCAGTCAGCGGTTGTGCATATTTTATGAATGCCTCAGTGACTCCATTACTTTTGTCGTTAATAAATTCGTCGGGCATTTCTTTACTCTTTTCCGCGACGTTGCGAAGCTCGGTGCAGAAAAGTTCGACCTCGTAATCATCGCCGTCTGCGATTCGTTTTATAGCTATCGAGCCGCTTTGTTCGTTCATTGACAGCTTTACAGCTTCTCTGCCGCAGTTGCGGGCTTCTTCGACATCTACAGGTGACTGGAAACCGACAAAACTTCTTTGAAGGTATCCGAATGTGTCGGCTCGAACTCGCTTGACTTTGAGCTTGGTCTTAACTTGAGACGACAAAAAGTCAGCCAGTGCTCCGGTACCGGAGAGCTGGATATTACCGTGAGCGTCTTTCTCATCGGTTTCCAGTATTTTCTTTGCCCACGTAACACCGTCGGTATCGCATATTCCTTCACTAACCGCTATGACACATCTTCCGAGTTTTTTATAGATGCCTTCGACATCACCGACAAACTGCTCCATCGAAATTCCGTGTTCCGGCATATAAATCAAATGCGGCCCGTCATCGTCACGCTGTTTTGCCAAAGCAGTTGCTGCGGTCAGAAATCCTGCATGCCTGCCCATAATCACGTCAATCTTAATGCCCGGTAAAGCTCTGTTGTCGAGGTCGTCTCCCATTAAAGCGCACGAAACAAATTTCGCAGCCGTTCCGAAACCGGGACAATGGTCCGTCACCAGAAGGTCATTATCAATAGTCTTGGGAATGTGAAAGGCCCGAAGGTCATATCCTACTTCGGCCGCCATTAAATTTACGATATGAGCTGTATTAGCCGAATCATTTCCTCCGATATAAAAGAAGTATCTGATATTGCGTTTCTTGAATACCTCGAAGATTTTATGACAGTATTCCTCATCCGGCTTATCACGGCTCGACCCCAAAGCTGAAGACGAGCATGCCGCTATCCCTTCGAGTTCCTGAATAGATAGTTTCTTCAGGTCGATAAATTCTTCCTTTACTATTCCTTGTACGGCGTGAACCGCGCCGTAAAGATTCTCAATTTTGCTGCTTTTACATACTTCTTCAATGACTCCGGCCAGCGATGCGTTGATAACGCCTGTTGGCCCGCCGGACTGACCTACTACTGCGTTGGCTCTTGGTGCTTTACCCATATTAAAACCTTCTCCTTTAACATTTTTACGAATTTCTTTTTTCAGACGAATCGGCCTATTATACAGACCTTAAGCTGCCATACAAGGGTCAACCGTATTACTGCTTAATTGCCCTTAATCCCAGAAAAACCTTGAATCGAAGGCCGAAAAACCTTTTAATAGTTGTGTTTTTGATGAATAAGAAGCTCTGCCTACTCCAAAGGGGTTAAGCATGGGATTAAAAGACCTTCTGACAAAGACCGGTCGGCGAATCCGCTCGGTGAAATTAGCCAAGTTTCTGAATCACACGCCTGTCGTCGACAATGAGGGTTTTCTGCAAACCGAGGATGAAGACACTGCTAAGCAAACCGAGCAGGGCGGGCCACAGCAAGCAAAACCTGAATCCCAGCAGAATGAACCTGAGGTTGATACTGCCGTTTTGGCCAAATCTGTGCCCGCTGTACCTGCACCATCCCGGAACGAGTCCCTTGAGCGGATACAGGAAGGCTTCAATAAACTCATTGACCAGTTGGAAAATATAAACGGCAATCTTAACCGCCAATTAACACAGCATCAGCAGCTTATGGACCGACTCGATAAGCTACCCCCTCTTCTTGAGGGTTTTGGCCCGGGTCTTGAAAATCAGCAGCAATTAACCAACCAGCTTATCGAACAGCTTCGCGAAGCTGCCGGTAAAAATCGCCAGTTCATAGAAGCCGTAGAACGTATTCCCACGGAAACTGCAAAACAGACCGATGCCTTAGCCAATATTGACCATCAGCTCGCCGCCGCTGCTGATAGCGATGCACAAATGGCGCAGAGCTTCGAGAAGTTCCACCAGAGCCTTGACAGGCTCGACCAGAGCACCACCGGTCAAACCGACAGCATTATGCAGATGAGCAGGACTTTCGCCGCCAGCGACCGCTATCTGAAATACATCATATCACGAGATAAAAAGAGAATGTTCTGGCTTTTCGTTGTTTCTATCGGTGTTTGTGTTTTTGTTGTTCTAACTCTGGCTGGAATCATTATTTATCTCAGTCGGTAGCTAATCTGAAAATATACAGCAGAATTGTTCTACGAAGAAGCCGGAAATTTTTGTTTTTTTAGCTTGTCTTGATATAGCTGAAGTGATACATTCCATTTGCTCTTTGAAAAGCGAATAATCTGACTACAGGTCAAAGGGAACTCGGTTAAAATCCGAGACGGTCGCGCCGCTGTAGGCGATTGTTCCGATTAAAATCGGAAATCCACAAGTCATGTTGCCACTGTTCTGTAAAAGGGACGGGAAGGCTTCTTGTGGTAAGTCGCAAGTCAGAAAACCTTACCTGTTGTTAGTTACCGATAGTTGTGTTCTCGCGATTGGAACGCCGCGTTTTTTGTCGAGCCGCTGGTCACCGATGGAATTAAGAGGTTCACCCGGCTTATTAACACGGTAAATTAACCGCCGTTCTTCTCATGAGAACGGCGGTTTTTTTTATTGTCTTTTGTGTCCCCGCGTCAGGGACAAGTTCGAGACGAAAGGAGGCTTTTAAACAGAAGTAAAAGTAAAACACAAATAGAGGTGCGTTAAAAACAGCATAGATTTACATTTTAGAAGAATAGGAGAATAAAGAATGGTTTTGGAGAGAGTGATGAGAAGCAGAAGAATTCCTGTGTTTTTACTCATGACACTAATGTTAAATAACATGGTTTTTGCAGTATTTTCGACCGCTACGGGTTATTCATCGACAGAGCTTTTCAGTTCTACCGGAACGTACACGACCTGCGGAGGACTCGACATTGACAGTGGTTCACTTTATTTCGGCAACTATAGCGAGATTAAGTCTCTGAATTTGAGTGACAACAGTGTATCTACAGTCGGCAGCATCGGTGGCAATGCCGGTAATGCACTTGTAGTTCGTCATTCGAACCTGACTTATACCGCTTATGGTACGAGTTATGACGAACCTTATCCTTATAAGATGGGATATATTGACGGTGAAGGGACTTATAACAATCAACTTGACGAAGACGGCATTTATGATGCCGCTGTAAGTCCGAACGGTGATTGTTATATTGTTGCCAATCCTGATGCGCTTGGAAGCCAGATTTTCAAATATGACTGGACGACCGGTGCTACTACTCTTATCGCTGATATCGGTGGTTCTTCCGGCGGTTTAGCGTTTGATGACGCCGGTAATTTGTATTATGCCGACCAGGGTGAGGGTGAGAGAGATGCTTCGATTCTGAAATTTACTGCGATGGAAGTGGCTGCAGGAAGCCTTGATGCCAGCGACGCCGATTCATTTTTTGACATTGCCGCAGGTTATATTGTTCTTGACGATGATGGCGTTCTCTATGCCACGACCGGCTGGGGCGCAACATTGGCTAAATATGACTTTTCGACAGAATCGATGATTGAAGAAATAGCCTATGGTAGCATTGGGAAATTGATGCTTGATGGTGACTATATTTACGCCATTGATACGGACTGGGGCAGTTATTCCAGTACGATTCAGCGAATCGTACCCGAGCCGGCAACAATAATATTACTTGGCTTATCGGGTTTATGGCTTCGGAGAAGGCGTAAATGAGAAGCGGATTTGCAGACTATTGATTTTGTTCATCTCAACGGAGTGGATGGGACAATTTGATTTGTCCCATCCACTTTTTAAGAACGGAAGTGATGAAAAGGTTCGTATTAATAATATTTTGTTTGTTTATTTTACGTGATGCTATGGCAGATTTTAATCCTTTTGCCTCTGAGGTAATTAATATCAGCCTTAACGGTCCCAACGAACCGAACTACCTGCCTGCACCGGGCCAGAGGATAAATGTCTGGCCGTTTAATGTTCCCGAAAATGCTCTCGGTAGCCCGAACGGTGGTGGCACACAAACGCCGAATAATGATGGTATCATTACTTTAGGTGGCTTCGGAGGCCAAATTGTCCTGGCATTTGACCATGACGTTGAGAACAATCCCGCCAATCCGTTCGGCCTTGATGCGATAGTTTTTAGCAATACACTCTGGTATGAAGGTGACCCGAACCTGCACTGGGCGGAGTTTGCTACCATAGAGATTATGCCCGAGTTAAACGGGAATAATATCCCCGGCGATGGCCCGGGCGAGCGATGGTATCTTATACCGGGCAGTGATTTGTTCGATGCTAACGACTATCGAACCCAGTTTTGGGATAGTTCCGATACTAATTTGTTCGGCTATCCTAATTACCAGGGCTGGCCTGATACTTATGAAACCGGTGGCTTCGAACTGTTTCCGAACTACCAAAATATTGGTACTCCCGATGAACCGGTTTGGACTCTTGTAAACCCGTATCGTGACGATAGCGACCCGAATAACGACTACCTTGAGGGCTATTGGGGTTATGCCGAGTACACTCCGTCGCTGAAACTC
>JASFHM010000090.1:0-5708 GCA_050123215.1 Phycisphaerales bacterium
AACATTTTCAATCATCTGCTGTTCTTCGGCATCAACAACACCTTCTATCCTTTGCTGTGCGAGATCGGTAAGAAATTCTTCTTCTTTTTCCTCCTGTAGTTGGTCAGGTGTTGAGTCAGCCACCCCGGTAAGTCTCTTAACAAGTCCATCATATAATTGAAAGATATGCTGGAATGGCCAAAAGACAAAACCGAAAAACATCAGGACCGTGTAGCTCTGGCAAAGCACTTTTTCGCCGGCGTACTTCGCCCAGGCATGAGGAATAGCCAACCCGAATACCGAAAATATCGCCGCGGCAATTACTAATGCGGCAAGGTATTGGCTGAATCCCAAAGCCCGTCGGTCGGGTCCTGAAAAAAGCCAAACTAACAAAAGCAGGATACAGGCATTAAGTACTATCCGGTAAAACGAACAAGCCAGTATGAGTTTTTCACTGTCAGCAACGAGTCTACCGACACGCCTTTCTTTTCCATACAGCTTGAATGCTTCATTCAGTCTGGCAGAAGAAAACGTTCGAAGAGATATATTGTTCACGGAGAAAAATAACGCAGCGAGCGCCATTACAAATATCAGGATTATGGTCCACACCAGGTAACTCACTTAATTACCTTTCGAAAAAACTAAAGAATAGCCCAACTGTTGTAAAATTTCACCTTCCATTTCGTGCATCTTCCGTGCATCTTCCGGCCTCTGGTCATCAAATCCAAGCTGATGCAGTAGGCCATGCGTCACGTACAACGCTAATTCAGCCTGGGTAGAATGACCTCTTTGCCGGGCCTGCCTTTCAGCAATTTCGGCATTTATAACTATCTCGAAAGACTTATCGTTTTTCGAACTTCCGGTTTGCCTGCCATGGTGTACTGTCCGCTCGTCAGATAAATCAAAGCTCAGACAATCAGTAACCTCTTTTCGACCGAGAAACCGCTCATTCAATCGGCTGATTTCTTCATCACCCACCAAAGCTACGCTTATGTCCGCATTGACAATTCCGAAACGACTACAAACAGACCGGACAATCTTGTCTATCTCAGCCGGAGAAAAGTCTTCGCTCTTGAATTGCTCGGCTATTTGAATGGTTAAGTCGGCCTCTTGCTGGTCGTCTTCCATACAATCCTACTCTTCGCGCTGCTGGACCTGCTGTGGTTGCTGCTCGCTCGTTTCCATCTGTTCATCCTGCTCAGGATATGTAATACGGCTGTGATAATGTGCGGTCAAAGTTTTGGCCATACTTACCTCTATACGGCTTAGCTCTCTAAGGGTCATATCACATTCATCGAACTGGCCGTCCTGCAGGCGCTTCAAGGCCATATTATGCACCACCGCATCGATTTTGGCTGGCGTGACTTCCTGCAGCGACCGCACGGCACTTTCCACAGCATCGGCCAACATTACAATAGCTGCTTCCTTAGTCCGCGGCTTAGGACCTTCATACCTGAATTCGCTCTCGGATGGTGGCGGTTGTTTGTCATCCTGTTTCTTCTTCGCCTCATTATAAAAATACTCAACCAGGGTTGTGCCGTGATGGGTTTCGATAAACTGCCTTAGTACTGCCGGCAGATGATATTCCCTGGCCATCTCTTTGCCGTCTTTGACGTGCCCTTCAATAATCAATTGGCTCATCGCAGGCGAGAGCTCTTTGTGTTTACTGGTCGAGCCGACCTGATTTTCCACGAAATATGCCGGTTTGTTTATCTTGCCGACGTCGTGATAGTACGCACCGACTCGACACAAAAGTCCATTGCGTCCTATCGCTTCGGCTGCCGCTTCAGCTATAGAGCCGACAAGCAGGCTGTGGCTGAATGTGCCGGGCGCCTCCATAGCCAGCCTCTTGAGCAAAGGTTGATTGGCATCACTGAAGTCCAACAATGTCATACTGGTCGCTATACGAAACGCTCTCTCGATAAGCGGCAGCAGCCCCTGAATTATTACACTGACAGAAAAAGCTGCAAAACCATGCCAGCCACCATTACTTATCGCAGTCATCGGCTTGACATCGGCGGCCAACAGGTCCAAAAAAAGCGAGCTGACAAATACTATTACCGCAGTAAGCGCCCCAACCTGAAGTAACTTTATACGAGTCCTGATTTCCTTGAGCGACAAACAGCACGTAAATGCCGTGGTTGCCATAACAAGAAAAGTACGCAGGTCCGGCTGAGGCGATGTCGCAAAGGCGGCAAGCAGACAAAAAATGATACTTATACCGACTGCAAATCGCTGGTCATAAGCAATAGCCAGTATAATTGCTGCCGTAGTCGCCGCACCTGTAGCCCAACATGTGTGGTCTGTCAGGGCGGTGCCAACTTTGACCGCGGCAAGCAGGAAGATGAACAAAATCGCAATCGCGATGGCCCTGGCATGATTCCTTATTATGCGCCGCTGATAGTGGTGGATGTAGAAAGCCGCAGCCACCGAAATAATAATCACTATCACTGCTATTGAGATAGTCTGCAAATACGTAACCTGCCGATTAAACTCAAAAGCAAGGATAAAAACACAAAACACTACGAACAACAACCAGAGCAGACATGAGTTTATAATTTCAGCGTCAACGAGCCTTCTCATGCGAGAGGCACGCTCAGCTGCGAGCGTTTTCCGCACTTGTCCCCTGCGAGGATTTATTTTCTTAAAAAATCGCATCTATTCTATTATCGTAACCGCAAAAAAGACGGACTCATCTTTCCTAAACAATCCACTAAGATTCCCCGGTCTTTCCATAAGCCCGCACAATATTCTGTACGAGTTTGTGCCGAACAATATCTCTCTGGGCAAGTTCAACGTATCCAATGCCTTTTATCCTTCGCAATCTCTTGATGGCTTCAACCATACCGCTTTTCTGCCCTTTGGGCAGGTCGATCTGCGTTATATCGCCCGTGACTATCATTTTGGAACCAAGTCCCAGTCTTGTCAAGACCATTAACATCTGCAGAGCGGAAGTATTCTGAGCTTCATCGCATATAATGACAGAATCGTTGAGCGTACGGCCTCGCATAAAAGCAAGAGGAATTATTTCAATGACGTCCAGCTCCATAAACTTTTTCATCTGCCCGAAATCCATCATATCCTCGAGCGCATCGAAAAGCGGCCGAAGATAAGGATTGACCTTAGCTTGCAAATCGCCCGGCAGAAAACCGAGTTTCTCACCTGCTTCAACCGCCGGTCTTGCCAGAACAATCCTGCGGATTTGTTTTTTCTTGAGCATTGAAACCGCAATCGCAACAGCCAGGTACGTCTTGCCCGTCCCCGCAGGACCGACACAAAAAGTCAAATCGTTCTTCAGCATGGTCTCGATATATTTCAACTGCCCTTTGGTAGAAGGCTGAATAACTTTCTTCTGCGCATAAACCGTGATGGCCTGGTCCGGAAGTTTTTTGTCAGCCCTATCTCTCCCACCCAGCAGCATTTTAACATCACTAGCGCTAAGCGAACCGGCTTTTATGAGATGTCTTTGCATTCTATCGAACACTTCGGCTGCGGCATTTACACTTTCGGCTTTGCCGCTGATAACCAGATTCTCATTGCGAGCCGCTATTTGCACATCGAAGCTTTTGCGCAAGAGGCGAAGGTAACTATCGGCAGGACCAAAAAGTTCGAGTTTTTTGTGAATAGGCTCTAATTGTATCGTAACTTCCAAATTCTTTTCCTACAAGCCCAGCATCATAAAGAACAGATACGCAAACGGCGCTGCAAACAGTACCGAATCAATGACATCCAGGATGCCACCAAACCCAGGCACGCTGGAAGCCGAATCCTTACGCTCAGCATCGCGTTTTATCAAAGACTCGGCCAGGTCCGACATCTGACCAACAAACGCAAAACACGCTCCAAACAACAATGCCCAAAACCATGGTATTATATCACAAAAAATCGCAAAAAGCACTGAAACCAACACCGCACCAACGACGGCACCGGCCATGCCCTCCCAAGTCTTGCCGGGGCTGAGATTAGGGGAAAACTTGTGTTTGCCCCAAAGCGAGCCGGCTGTATAAGCCCCTATATCAGAGGACTTTACAACAAATATAAACATCAGGAACGGCCAAAGACCTATGTCAATTCGAATTGCCAGATTAAACGCGGAAAGCAGCCCAAGATAAAAAATACAAAAACAATTTACTCCGCAATTAACTATCGCATTTTGGGTGCTGTAAAGCAAATATTGGTACAGAAACAACCCGCCAATGATAAAAGCACAAATGAAATAGATGTATATATGAGGTTCAATACCAATCCACCTCGGCCAATACCAACTGGTTCCCAGGAGAATTGAAGCGGCTATTGTAATCGGAACGAAAAATTGAAACTGTTTGGCCCGAGTAAGGGCTGACAGCTCAAGCTGGCCAAAGACCAATAGAACACAAATCAGCACACATAGAATCGTAGCCTGTATTGCGTGGTCGTCAGTTATCGAAGAAGTGATTGAACCGTCAAGCCAGCCATCGACAAGCATAACTGCGACAAACAACACAGTCATCAGCGTCCCCGATAGCAGTCTATGCTTTAGCATAATTTCAAATCCGTCAAACGACTAACCAACCTTAACTATTCTGCAGTTGCGAATTAGTTTTACCGAACCGCCGAACCCTTTTGGAATAGTCAAGTATGGCCTTTTCCAAATCCTTTTCAGTAAAGTCGGGCCAGAAAACCGGCGTTACATAAAATTCCGCATAAGATATCTGCCACAACAAAAAATTGCTAATCCTCATCTCGTTGGCGGTTCGTATCAACAAATCCGGTTCGATAAGCTCAGAAGTGTACAAATGCCGGTTTACGCAATCCTGGTCAATATCGTCAACGCCGATTTTGTTTTCTTTACACTCGCAGACGATGTCTTTGATTGAATCGATAATCTCATCTCTGCCGCCATAGTTGAGCGCCAGAGCCAGCACCATCCCAGTGTTCGTAGTGGTCATTTTAATTGTCTGGTTTAACTCATCAATCAAATCAGTTGGCAGTTGTTCGAGACGACCGAGATGGACAAGCCTGACATTATTTCTCATGAGCATCGGCCGGATGCCTACAAGATAACGCCTGTAAAGATACATCAGCGTATCAATTTCTTCCTTAGGCCTTTTCCAGTTCTCACTGCTGAAAGAATATAAAGTCAGAACCTCAATACCCAGCTCGACACAATGTACTGCGATTTTTTCAACAGTTTTGCCGCCCTGCCGATGCCCCTGGGCTCTGAGCAAACCCCGCTGCTGAGCCCATCGGCCGTTGCCATCCATAATTATGGCGATATGTTTTGGTATCTGCTCAGGCTGAATGTTCAATCGTTGTGCGGTCGCCTGGCGTTTTTCTACAAATGTCTTTTCCAAATTCGCTAAGCCTTTTCGATTATCTGTAAATGACCTGGTCGCGTCTGGGCCCGACCCCGACCATGGTTATCGGCGACTTGGCCAGTTCCTCTACCGCCAGCACGTATTTTCTTGCATTTTCAGGCAGCTGATTAAAATCTGTCACCTGCGAGATGTCCTCGCTCCACCCGCCCAGAATTTCATAGATACATTCAGCCTGCGCAAGTCTATCGATATTAGCAGGGAAAAATGAGGTTTCTTTGCCCCCTATTCGGTACCCCTTGCATACCTTTAGCTCCTTTAGACCGGCAATCGTATCCAGATGCATCAGGGCAATTTCATTTATCCCGCCTATAGTGACCGAGTAAGACAACACAACTAAATCAAGCCACCCGCATCTTCGGGGTCGGCCCGTTG
>JASFHM010000091.1:0-5706 GCA_050123215.1 Phycisphaerales bacterium
AATATTACCGTTTACTTGACGGCTTACAAAGCTTTGTACATGAATTGCTTATAGAAAGGCAAAAACCGCCAGAATTCCTGTGAAAAAACGGGTACTCGCGTCATATACCGTAACGTTGGCTGTTCAAGTAGAAGTCTATATTCTTATGAATACCTGCTTTGGGTTTGCTGAGGTACCTGCGATTGCAGTGTTGTTGGTTATCCGCCCGGCAATTTTTTGAGTTTTTCTTCGACCTCAGTCACAAGAAAATCATCTGGGTATGTTTGGAGAAAGTTTTCTAACGTTTGTCTGGCCACCATTAGAAATTTCCTTTTTTGTTCCGCATCTGTATCACTTTGTTGCCGCCAAAAGCCGATTTTCAACAGAGCAAGATTATATAATGCCTCAGCGCCGGTATCAGTGTCCTTAAATTGCTCATAGACTTTCGTAAATTTTTCAGCTCGCAATCGTTCGTCGGGTATTAACTTTGCCTGTTCGAGCAGCACATTATCTCGTAGCGGGTCTTTGCCACTCATTTTCTGCAGCAATTGTTCCAGATGCCTCACATAATCCGAAGCATACGGGTTCAGCATTACAAATCTTGCTAAGTGTTCCCGTGAATCGGGTTCATCTGTTCGATTCTCAGGGCTTATCAAAGTTGATAGTCGGTGCAGTCTTGACTGTAGCTCGGTTAAATCAAATTCTGAAATGGCCGAATCAGCCGGTGCAGTGAATAGACTAAACAAACTCTCAGTTGTGGGTTTGATTTGTTGTAGTTGTCCGAGCTTTTCCTTAGCCATCTCTTGTGCTTCTTCGAGCAGTTTTTGAGCCTCTTCGAACCGGCCTTGTCCTGCGATGTATTTCGCTATTCGCCATCTTGCTTCGATAGACTCAGGGCTTTGAGAAAACTGCGTGTAAAGCTCATACCAGAACCCTAAAGAGCTTTCAAACGGGTAGTCACTGTAAAAGTGGAGAACTTCTTTTCGACCAAGCATTTCAATGTCGGGGCTGTACTCATTGAGCAGTGCTTTATAGTACAAAGCGATAGGCATCCGTTTGCTGTTGGGGCGTTTGATAATGAACTTCTCGTACTGTACGAGTAGTTCTTCTCGTTTCTTTTGGTATTCGAGCTCGTTACTGATTATCAACCAGCTTGGCCATCTGTCCATACGGAGCTGCGATTGGATTTTTTCTTTCAGTCTTACGCGCAGCTCTATCGGTTCAGTGGGATAAAAAAATCCTGTCAGGTATCGTCTTACCGATTGGTTATTGATTGTATTGTCGAGCACTGCGGTGATGCTGTGGTCGTGAAACTGGTCTACTTTCTTAGGGTCGTTCTTGGCCACATAGAGCTGGTAATCCAGTTCGTCGAATCCGATGGTAAATTCGAATACGCCAATTGCAGCGATGAGAACAACGGTTGTGAATATCCACACAAGCCCTGGCCGATAGCGTGTGAAATGACCTATTCCAAGTACGAATGCCGTTATCATCAGCCCGGTGGTCCAGGCGCATATCCACGGTGCAAAAGAAAATCCCCAGCGAATAGGCTCGACTTGCTGGACACTACCGAGGAATCCCCAGTACAATAATTGCGGCCCCATACATAGTGCGATTGCGACGAAGCGCGAACGAAAACGAAGGGGGCGAGAAGCCGCAGCCAGACAGCTTATCAAAACACACACCGCGAAGGCCGGTAAATCAGCCAGCAGAAATATCGCCACTACAAAGAGCAGGCTATACTTAAAGCTCATTAACTGTGAAATAAGAATAGGTGTCGTGGCGATGATACCCATCAAAAGACCCAGAACCAGAATCTGCCAGGGGTACTCGAATATGCTTGTCCCGTGTACCGTTAACCTTCCCAGCCGCCACAGCTGGTAATTTGTTACGCCAGCCGGGTTGAAAAAGAAGAATACGCCGGTAAGTATTTTTGACCAGAAAAGGCAGGTTATACAAAAAGATGCTAATGCCAGTAGCCAGCAGCGCTGTACATTTTTATGGCTGTAGTGGAGAGTCGGCCCGACCGACAAAAATGACTTCGGACCAACTGTTGGCGACTTGCCGTTCTGTTTATCTTCCATAAGCCGGTCCCGCCGATGCCGTCTTTTAGGTTAATCGAAATTAAGATTAATAACGGTAGTGTTCCGGCTTGAAAGGTCCGTCCACAGGAACACCAAGATACTCGGCCTGTTTTGGAGTTAGTTTTGTCAGTTTTGCGCTAAGCCGCCCCAAATGCAGCCTTGCGACTTCTTCGTCCAGCTTCTTGGGAAGGGTATAGACTTTCGATTCCAACTGTTCGGTGGCCAGCATAATCTGTGCCAGGCACTGGTTCGTAAAACTGTTGCTCATGACGAAACTCGGATGTCCGGTTGCGCAGCCCAGATTCACCAGCCGCCCCTCGGCAAGTACGATGATTGACCTGCCGGATTTAAGCGTCCATTTGTCAACTTGTGGCTTGATGTTGACCTTTTTACATTCAGACGATTCTTCCAGATAGCTCATCTGTATTTCACTATCGAAATGCCCGATGTTACAGATGATTGCTTCGTCTTTCATCTGCTCCATGTGCTCGCCGCGTATCACATCACAGCAACCGGTTGCCGAAACAAATATATCGCCGACAGACGCGGCTTCTTCCAGCGTTGTTACTTCATAGCCTTCCATCGCCGCCTGTAGTGCGCAAATGGGGTCGATTTCCGTTATCAGAACTCGTGCCCCAAGCCCTCTCATCGATTGTGCGCAGCCTTTACCCACATCGCCGTAACCGCAAATAACAACAGTTTTTCCTGCAACCATAACATCGGTAGCCCGTTTGATTCCGTCGGCCAGCGACTCACGACAGCCGTACAGATTATCGAACTTGGATTTTGTTACCGAGTCATTGACGTTAACGGCTGCAAACGGTAGCTCGCCGATTTGCTCCATTTTATACAGTCGTCCAACTCCGGTTGTTGTTTCTTCCGAGACTCCGCGAATGTTTTCCACAACAGCAGTCCAGCGTTTGGGGTTCACCGCATAGCTCGCCGCCAGCCGATTCATTATGATTTGCATTTCCTTGTTATCGCACTTCTGCTCCAGCAGCGAGGAGTCTTTTTCGACTTTCATTCCCTGGAAAACGAAAAGAGTTGCGTCACCACCATCGTCGACAATCATATCCGGTCCCGAACCATCAGGCCAGGTCAATGCCTGCTCCGTGCACCACCAGTATTCTTCGAGTGTTTCAGCCTTCCAGGCAAAAACAGCGGCAGTGCCAGCTTTTGCGATAGCCGCCGCTGCGTGGTCCTGAGTTGAAAATATATTACACGAGGCCCAGCGGATGTCCGCGCCCAGTTCATGAAGCGTTTCGATCAGCATTGCCGTCTGGATTGTCATGTGCAGTGAGCCGGTAATCTTGAATCCTTTCAAGGGTTTATCTTTGCCGTACTTTTTGCGCACAGCCATCAGCCCCGGCATTTCATTTTCGGCCAGTTTCATCTCGACCCTGCCGAAATCCGCCAGGGAAATATCCGCCACTTTATACTTGAGTGATGTATCAAGCTGAATTACGTTTGTCCCCGAGTTTTTCGTAGCTTCCATATCAGTCCTTTCAAAACCGTCAAAGGCAACCTTATAACACAAATATCCCTTTTTAGCAATTGATTGTTAGGGGCTTCAAACCGCTAATTACTCATAACTACTTATTGGTTAAAGATTTGTCTAAAAGAATAGTTCAGCCTGTTAAGCTGACCTTGGCCCGTCTATCTTCCAAAAAGCATTCCGAAGCTCACTGTAGTCGTAACAGTTTTCAGCATGTGTAGAGTTGTGTCAGTTCTGCCTGCATAGTTCGTTAACAATCTCATCCAGAAGCCTGTTAAATTTGTCGGAGTCTTCCAGCATTACGAAATGGCCGATACCCGGCATCATCTTTACCTCGAAAGATTCTACATACTTTTTGTTTTTCTCAAAGTCCGTCGGCCAAAAGTCGGAGCTTATACTATAGACCGGGACATTAATATCTTCGAAAGCTTTCTTAAGGTCATAATCGCCGAGATTGTACAATGAATTTATAGCTATTCGTGGATTTGCAGAAGAGATTTTTTTTGTCACCTGTTCGACGATGTCGGGGTCGGCGTCAGTAGGGAACATCTGGCGTGCAAAGCTGTCAGCTTCTTTGACAAAGTCTACTTTTAGTGTTTCAGCAATTTTTTTGATTTCTTCCGAACTGTAGCCCTGTTCAATGTCATGGAAAGTATCAGCTCCGACCAGGGCGATAACTTTTTCAGGCATCAACCTGGCGGCGGCGACTATTACGGGCCCACCCATCGAATGGCCGATTAGGATGACATTTTTAATGTCGAGCTTTTTAACTACAGCCACAACATCTTTACCGTATGCTTCGACAGTCCATTCCTTGCGTCCGAGTCCGGAGTCACCGTGCCCGCCGAGGTCGATTGTCACGACCTTATGGTTCTTTGCAAAGTGCGGTACCTGGCGTTTCCAGAAGCTTTTGTCGCAAGACCAACCGTGTACGAACACTAACGCTGGTTTGCCCTGTCCCTGAGCACAATAACTTATTTCGATATTGTCGGAAGAAACCGTCTGTTGCACATCTTTAGGTTTACAATCTGTCAGGATGAGTGGAAGAAGTAAAAGTCCGCACATTAAAAATACATATCTCTTTCTCATATTGTTTTGCTCCCTAAATAATAGGTATTTATAGGATAATATTTTTGGATACAGTTTTCATGTCTTTTTGCGATGATCCGCATTAATTTGTTTTGGTGCATAAATAACTTGTGATAAAGCCGTCTGAGCTATTAGCCGAGTCGATATTGAACCCGGACTTCTTTAACATGCCTTCGATAATCCAGTCAAACGTACTATACTCATTTCGTATATGCGATTGAATCTGCTCATCAAGCTCATTATTGTGCGTGTGAACGCCGGAATGAATTAACTTTTCGATACAATCGAGATAATCATCGAACTCGATGTTATAAACTACATCCCGAAGGAAAAGTCTTCCGCCTTTTTTTAACATCCCGCATAGTTTGTGAAAAGCTACCTGTTTCCAGAAATCAGGCAAATGATGCATTGCAAAAGCTGACACTATCGCGTCCGCCGGTTCATTTTTATGCTCATAGCTCAGAAAGCCGGCGTTATGAAACTCGATGTTTGTAAGATTGGCTTCAGCGGCTTTACTTTCGCAGCGTTGCAACATCGGCCCGGCAATATCGACGGCATGGATTTTCCTGCATTGGGCTGCGGCGGGGATGGTAAAAGCACCCGTACCGCAACCCATATCTATCACAGTCTGGTTCTTTTTGAGACTAATCGCAGATATAATCTCTCTCGCTTCTTCATCGAAATCTCTGAACTTTTCGTGAAAGGAGTCATACTGCTCAGCTGTTTCTGTATCGTTATGCTTATTGCCGCAGCCTGTTAGTTCATCGTATTGCCATTCTGGATATTTACCCACGGTTTACCTCCATGCTTATTACAAAATAATGTTCTTGGAAATAATACTCAAATCTTTCCGGTGCGACCAGCCGATACTTTTCCAGAATTCCAGAGCATTATGATTATCCTCAAGTACAAACCCATTGCATTTACGGATACCGATATTTTGCAAGCGGCCAATAACCCTCTTTTCTAGGGCCGTACCAATGCCGCGTTCACGGAAATCTTTCGCAACCGCCAAATGGTTTATATAGCCTCGTCTGCCGTCATGACCGCACAGAACCG
>JASFHM010000092.1:0-5688 GCA_050123215.1 Phycisphaerales bacterium
AATCTCTGGGATTAGTAGCAGTGCCAGGCGGCGCAGGTTCCGACGATACAACTAATGAAGATGTCGAACTGGCGCCGGGCGGCTGTCTGGCGGTACCGTTAATAACCGGGGATATTAAGGCAGCGGTTGTCGGTACGGTCACGGATGTGGTCGGAGACGACGTTTACGGCTTCGGCCATAGTTTTTTAGGATACGGTGCAGTCGATTTACCGATTGCAACCGGCAAAGTTCATACCGTGGTATCCAGTATTTATCGCTCATTCAAGTTCGCAAGCGCGCTGGAAACCGTCGGAGCACTGCGGTTCGATGAGGCAACGGTTGTACGAGGCAAAATCGGCGCAGAGTCCCGTATGATACCTTTGAGCATATCCGTTCAGCGTTACAACGACCCGCAGCAACATTTCTATGATTGTCGAATTGCGGATAATCAACTGTTGACCCCTATACTGGTTCGAATCGCACTTATCCGGGCGGCTCTTCAATACGGTGACCTTCCGCCTGAACATTCAATTAAATACAAAGCCGACATCCAAATAGACGGAGCCGAGCCTTTGGCCTTCGAGAACATTTCCACAGACAACGATGTGCGGGAACTTATTCAGGAAGCAATAACCCCTTTGGCGCTTCTAATGAATAATCCCTTCAAAGCCGTCGAGATAGACTCTATTCATTTCGATATAAGCCAGGATGACGAAAGTTTGGCATCGCATATCTGGTCCATCGATTTATCCGATTCAGAAGTCAATCCCGGCCAGAAACTGCGCGTCGATGTGGTGGTCGAATCGATGCGAAGCCGCAAGAAGAAATACTCTTTTGAAATCGACATTCCCAAACAGTTGGAGCCCGGAAAATACGAACTGATGGTTCTGGGTGGTTATGAGTATCTAAACTTTTTACAAAAAGCCGCTCGGCACAAATTTTTGGCCGAGGACACACGAAGTCTGACAGAGGCCCTGAATCTGCTCCTGAGTATAAGAAGAGACAGGCTGTATTGTGTGCTTGTGCTGCAGCAAGGTGGTGTCGCTTTGGACAGGGCTGAGCTGCCGGATTTGCCTGCTACAAAAACTCTTGTGCTGGTCGACCCCAAAAGAACGCTAAACGCTACCGCTTACCAACACTGGGTCGAAAAGAGCATACCAATCGATACAGTTGTTGCAGACGGCCATAAGATGGAAATAGTAGTTGTCGAGTGACAGTTTTATATACTTAAGCTTTTCGAAGCTCAGTTCTTTACGACAGAGAGGTTATCGATGCTAAGATTATTGACATTATCAATGTTCGTCATAAGTTTATGGTGTCCTTCGGTCTCGGCGGTGACAAGCCGAATAATCCATCACAGTACCGGCGCGGATTTCGTACAGGGCGACGCGAATGACGTGGTCATAAGCTCCAAAGGCACACTTGGGCTTGGACAGGCATGGAAAAGACTGACCGACGATTTTGAAGACGTATGGTCAATCAACAGCATTGTGCTCAACGGAGGCAAGGTCTTTATCGGCACAAGCCCAAACGGCGGAGTGTACGAGTACAGTCTGGGCAAGCTCACCGAAATTTATTCAGCCAAGCCATCCGAAGAAGATGAGGAAACACAAGAAGATGAAGAGGATAACGGCAAGACCAACAACGTCAACGATACCAATGAACAAAGTGACGCCAACGCGGTCAAGAGTGAACGACGTCTTGCTAATGAACACATTTTCGCTATGGCCAACGATATAATGGGGAGGTTGCTGGTTGGAATAAGCGGCAAGCGATGTGTTCTTTGCAGGCTCAAGTCCGGGCAGTTGCAGACCGTTTTTGAACCCAACGATGCGAAGTATATTTTCGCAATCACCCTGGACGAACTCGGCAATATCTACCTCGGCACCGGCCCCGAAGGCAAGATATACAGGCTCAACTCCTCGTGCAGCGAGACCGAACTGTTCTATGACAGCACGGACAAAAACATATTATCTCTGGCTTCGGCCGATGACGGTTCGATTCTGGCAGGTAGTGACACCAGAGGTCTGGTTTACAAGATAGACCGCAAAACCAAAAACGCAAAAGTTCTGTATGATGCTCAGCAGCAGGAAATAACCGCTCTGCTGCTGACAGAACAGGGTGATATATACGCGACAGCCACCTCGGCTCAGACCGTCGAAGCCCAGAAAAAATTCGCACGACAGCTACCCTCTGCCGGTCGACCCGAAGCAGAGTCCGAACAGGAAAAAAGTTCAAGTGACGGCTCATCCACGAAATTGAAAATAGCCAATACCAGCAAGAACACGAAAAACAATAACAGTGATGGTAAGAAATCCAGACGAAAACCTCCCAAGCCGGGCCAAGCCAGTTACGTTTATAAGATAACGAAAGATGGCTTCGTAACCGAAGTTTTCAGCCAGGCGGTTGTTTTATTTGCGCTGGCCCAACAGCAGGATAAGTTATTACTGGGCACCGGTAACGAAGGCGAACTGTTCACAATCGAGCCGGCGACCGAGCAGGAAGCTGTAGTCTTCAAGGACGAGCAGGCTTCTCAGATTACAGCGATATCAGTTGTCGGCGGCGAAGTCTACCTGGGCACAGCGAATCCGGCCAAGCTGATAAAACTTCAAAAAACGTTCGTGCTCGAAGGAACCTATAACTCATCTCTCGTAGATGCGGGACAACCAGCTAATTGGGGCAAGCTTCAGATTGAAGCTGATATACCAAAGAATGCCAGAGTTCTTGTCTCATCCAGAAGCGGAAACGTCGAAGACGTGAACGACCCTACGTTCTCGGACTGGACAGAGCCTATTGAAATCAAAAAGCCTCTGCAGTTGCGATGCCCGCTAGGTCGATACTGTCAATACAAGCTTACACTGCAAAGTCCCGACGGTGTGGCAACTCCAGTTGTAAGAGAAGTGGCTGTAGCAAGTACTGTTCCCAATCTGGCGCCAAAGGTCGAAGAAGTTACGGCTGAGCGAATTGACAAACCGGAAAAGGCGGGAATCTTTAATATCAACTACAAAGCCAAGGATGAGAACAACGATACTTTGGTTTACAAAGTTGATTTCCGCAAGGTTGGCAGGCAAAACTGGATTGAGCTTGAAGACAAGACCGAAGCTCAGCAATTCGAATGGGACGGAAGAACAGTCGAAGACGGCCGCTATGAAATCAGAGTCACTGCAAACGATGAAAAATCAAACTCCGAGGCCACTAAGTTGACCGGCAGCAGAATAAGCGAAGCGGTGGTAATAGATAACACAGGACCTTCTGTAGAAGTGCGCTCTATCGAGAACGCCGGCAAAATTATCAAGACGAAACCTGCTGAGGTTAAAAGCGGTAAGGTAACCATACAGATTGCCGTAATAGATATCTTCAGCGCGATTTCAAGTTTGCAATACACGGTCGACAGCAACACCGATTGGCTATCCGCCGTGCCGGACGATTTGGTCTACGACACGACCAATGAAACCGTTACCATTGCTCTCGAAGAACTCGGTACCGGCGAGCACGTCCTGGCGGTAAAAGCAAGTGATGATGTCGGAAACGTAACTTACAAAACCATTGAGCTACTTGTCAAAGGCAACTAACGGGGCCTGTGATTCAACAATGCGATACATAGAATTCGAGAAAGTCGTTGACACGGTCAAATCCCTTTGCATCGAGGCAGCGCATGAGCTACCTGAAGACGTTCTCGAGGCTTTAAAGGAAGCTAAAAAAAAAGAATCGGAACCGACAGCCATACGCACGCTGGAGACGCTGATTGAAAATGCCCGTATCGCAGCAGCAGAAAAGATACCGCTTTGTCAGGACACCGGTATTACTGTGGTCTTCGTCGAACAGGGTGCCGATGTTGCGATAAAGCCACCTGTACAAAAACCCCAAGCCCAGGCGACAATTTACGACGCTATAAACACCGGGGTTGAGGCAGGCTATAAGGACGGCTATCTGCGAAAAAGCGTGGTTGCCGAGCCATTGAACGAACGCAAAAACACCGGCACTAACTGCCCCGCTATAATTCATCATTCGATCGTTCCCAGCGATAAGATTCAACTAACCGTTATGACAAAAGGCGGCGGCTGTGAAAATAAAAGTCTATTCAAAATGTTCGTCCCAACAGCAAAAGCCGAGCAGGTAATTGACTGGATTGTCGAGGTGGTAAAATCAGCCGGCCCCGACGCATGCCCGCCGTTTGTGGTCGGCGTAGGCATGGGCGGCAATTTCGAGCGGTCCTGCCTTCTCAGCAAAAAAGCTCTTTTGCGAAAAATTGGCCAGCGTCATCCGGAGAATTTCTACGCAAAGTTCGAACAGGACCTGCTGGCGCGAATCAACGCTCTTGGAATCGGACCGGGCGGCTTCGGTGGAAAGACAACCGCTCTTGACTGCTTAGTGGAATATGCCCCCTGCCATATAGCATCACTACCCGTTGCGGTTAATATCGAATGTCACAGCCATCGGCATAAATCTGTTGTCCTTTGATTTACTGCTTAAGGCTTTCGGCGCAAAGGTTAGCAATTGCGACGTAGTCGCTTACCTCAAGCTCATCCGGGCGGCGGTGAGGGTCGATGAAACAATCCTGAAAGACCACGGGCCAATTGTGTATCGACGCCAAATCATCCGTAGCCAGTTTAGCGCAGGCCTTTAACATCTTTCGGCGATGTCCCATGAACAGACTCACAACCTGAGTCAGGATTTGCATATCACGAATTCGCTCCACTTTAATCGGATTTCTTATGAAACTCACCATGGCCGAGTCGACCTGAGGCTGAGGCCAAAAAACCGTAGGCTTGAGGACTCTCTCCATTTTTACCTCTCCTGTGGCGGCCAGGAGGATACTCAAAGTTCCGTAGTGACTGTTAGCCGGTTCGGCAGTCATTCGCTGGGCCACCTCCTTTTGCACGGTCACGTACATACAGTCGGCAACCATGTCACCGGTGACAAGATTAAGCATCACAGGACAAGCAACACCATAGGGCAGATTCGCCACCAGCATCAATCGTCCGCTGTGTCGGCTTTTTGCCTGCTTAAGAGCATCCATAACAGACGCATCGATAGTGTTTTTGCTTTGCAGGGCATCGGTGACAATAACCTGTACGTTTTCTGCATCGTGTAACTGCTGTTTTGTTATCTCGGCTAATTTTCGTTCAATCTCGACCGTTACGACCCACCCTGCCCGCCGGACCAGCTCTTGCGTCAGCGAACCCGTACCGGGACCGACCTCAAGCACAATATCACTGTTGCGGATATTTGCCACCTCAAGCAACAGACGCATCAGGTTAAGGTCAATTAGAAAATTCTGCCCGCGTCTGGTATTCGGAGAGAAGTTTGCCGCGGCAAGAAGTTCCTGGATTTGCTGCTTAGTCTGCATTGGCTTTACTGGTTGTTTTGGCAAGAAGTGACTGGCGTGTTTTCGCCATTTGTATCGCAACTTTTATCGCAGATTTCATACTGGCCGGATTGGCGGCGCCCTGGCCTGCAATGTCAAAGGCCGTA
The DNA here is from genome assembly GCA_050123215.1 of Phycisphaerales bacterium. Taxonomy (GTDB): domain Bacteria; phylum Planctomycetota; class Phycisphaerae; order Sedimentisphaerales; family Anaerobacaceae; genus CAYMOE01. The sequence continues at coordinate 5,455 of JASFHM010000092.1, forward strand.
CCGTGAGCGGGAGATGTTCTTATGATAGGTATGCCTATAGTGATATTTACCGCTTCTTCAAATGCCAGCAGCTTAACGGGTATCATGCCCTGGTCGTGGTACATGGCAACGACTCCGTCGAACTCGCCGTCTCTTGCCCGGCGGAAGAGTGAATCGGCGGGGATAGGACCTTCGCAGTTTATTCCCTGTTCCTGCGCCAGCAGAATCGCCGGTGATATTATCCGTTTTTCTTCG
>JASFHM010000093.1:0-5663 GCA_050123215.1 Phycisphaerales bacterium
GGACTGGGCAGAGTCGTCTGGGGGACGGTATCGCATAAGCTGACTGCAAAAGGCTCTGTAATTGTAATGTGCCTGCTGCAAGGCGGGATGATGTTCTTCTTATTGAAGATGGGCTCATCGGCTACGACGCTGGCAATCGCGGCCTGTTGGATAGGATTTAATTTCGGCGGCAACTTCGCACTGTTTCCACTTCTTACGCTCGAGAACTTCGGCGCCAAAAACCTCGGCGCAAACTACGGAGCCGTCTTTACTTCGTACGGCGTTGGCGGAATACTCGGGCCGTACATGGCCGGTAAGGTCTGGGACAGCATGGGGACATTCAAGACGGCCTTTATTATCGCGGGCATTGCCTGTATAGCGGCAGCGGTACTGGCGATGCTGCTAAGGCATATTAAAGCGGAAGAAGTTAAGACTGAGGAAGTTAGGACGGAAGGGCCAGTTATCGAACAGCCTTCTTCGGAACCTGCAGTGCAAGCAGAGGGCGAAACTGAATCAGACGGCGGTACGCCGAATAACTAACTATGGATTCGTTCAAAATCAAAGGGGCGTCTGATTTGAGACGCCCTTTTTTATTGATTCAAGACGTTCGCTTAAAAGGTCTCAGCCTTTTTTTCGAACTTTTCCGAGTATTTTTCGATTGTTTCCTGCAATTTTTTAATCTCAGCATTACTGAGAACGATTTTCCTCCCTGCACTAAATGATCTCACATCGCCATCATCGTCAATAACGTCAATATCTTGATACTGCTCATCTATCTCTTTTATATCACTTTCACGAACTTTCCCACGATGGTGTTGGAAAATATTGCGAATTACAACATGTTTTTTTAACATCTCGTCGAGTCCACAAAAAGAAATGCCAAAAATTCCCCTCAACCTGTCAATCCTATCCTTATAGCCCAAGCCTCCAAACCGTTCCTTCGCTGAGTCATGAATACTCTCACGCATTTCAGTGATTTTTCTCGTTGCACCCAATCTTCTTAACTCAAGTTGGCCAGAAGGTGGTTTTTTAAGCTTCCCTCCTTTCATATAATGCAGTACAGCTTGAGCAAAAACCTCATTTAGAAATATATGCCACTCCTGTATTACTATTGCGTGTACCAAAACAAGAATATTGTGCATTAACTTGTGACTGTACCGACTCGGGCTCAAAGTTCCTGTAAAAGTTGCTTCATCCTTTTCTGTTTCAGTACCTACGCTTTGAGTCTCCAAGTATTCAGAGCCAGCTGGTATTATACGTTGGGCTGCACGTAGTAAGTTTTGTGCTTCATCGCAATTGTTTAAAAGTTCTTTGCGTAGTTTCGCAATATTATCTTTCATCGAATTAACAAGTTCTTTGCGGCCTTATGATAGTTATCGTTATGGTTTGTCTGGGACTTGCCTCACATGAAAAGGCAACTCAGCTTTTTGGTCACCGTCAACCGCCAGATCAACCCTGTATGTTCCATATTTCTTTATCTCTAACCCTTGAATGTTAAAAATAAAATTAGTAACTGATGAGATAGAGTCTTGTGGAATCTTTACAGAAATGTTGCCGTCAAATTTTGGGGCAATTTGTTTTCCATCCTCATCAATAATTATCATCCTTACGGGATGATCACCCTCTTCGATTCGTCCAAACCTTATTCTTAATGCAATGGCGCAAGAAGGATGGAAGGCAGGCATTTTTTTCGCCCAGATCACGTCAAAAGCCCCTAGGATGTTCAACTTGCCTTGCTGATCGGTAGCAGCATCACATAATAAAAAAGCTTCGATATTCATATCGATATTCCTCAAAACAGTTATTTGTAACTATTACCTGTCGCCTCTACTAGGTAATTTTTGATTATACCTACACTATATTAATCTGCAACTGCAAACCACCCCTCAATTCTGGCCAAAGGGTTTTAATTTACTATTTTTCATTGACAATTTTCAATTCAAAGACCGTGTTCTTCGTGAAATTGAGTTTATCGCATTGGCGGTGATGTTTTCGAGAAGTAACCCCCCACCGCCTTCGTTGAAACTACGGCGGGCGAAAATTGAGATAAATACCCCCCCAATGAAGAAAAAACCCCGTCACTCCTGATAAACACCATCAGGAAGATGACGGGGCTAAATATATAGTTGAAAAAGGAGATTCAATTACATAAAATTCGCAATATGGCAAAAACACTCGGTTATATGGTGACGTGGACGACATACGGCACCTGGTTGCAAGGTCATGAGAAAGGTTATGTAAAAGACGGTATTATTCTCGGTGCAAATGCTCCTCTTGCCAATGCCAACAAAGAGAGATTAAAAAAAGACCCTGTTATCCTTACGCGAACGCAGCGAAAGATAATTGAAACCGCGATTCTCAAAAAGGCGAACGAAATCGGCGAGAAAATATACGCTATTGCTATATGTTCAAATCATGTGCATATCGTTAATGATTATACGACGAAAGACATCGGCCTAATCGTTCGGTATTACAAGATGGCCGGCCAGATAGCAATGCGTGATACCGACCTTTCCGGACGATTATGGACGAAAGGTTTCGATAATCAGTTCTGTTTCGACGAACAGACACTGCGCGCACGAATCAATTATGTAAATAAACATTAAAGAAATTTAGCCCTCTGATTTATCAGGGGGTTACTCTTCCGTAAAATTCAAATTCGCAAATTCCCCGTAATATTTCCTTGCCGCCGCGTTCCGCCTTCGTTTCCAAATAACTACGGCGGACAGGCTCCAGCCTAAGCGTCTTTAGGGAAATTGAGTCGGGCGAATTCCTTGTGATATTTCTTTGCAGCTTTATCATAAGCGCGGGCGGCGGTGATTTCATTATCAAATCGTCCCAGCCAGATACGTTTTCCGGGGCCGATTCTGATTTTTACTGTCCATCGCTTGGTGGCCTTTTCGAAATATACGCCGATGTATTTGGAAGATGTTTTAGATTTGATTTTGGGGCGGTTATAAGCATTCTGGGACGGGGTTGCGATGCGGAGATTGGCACGTCTATTGTCGAGAGAATCGCCGTTTATATGGTCAATTAACAACTTGCTACGCAAGTTATTGCGTTGGGTGTTCTGCGTTCTGAGTGCTGCGTCGAGTTCAGGCTGCATAATTTGTCTGTGCATAGAGAGCATTTTTATTTTGCCGGGTGAGACAATGGCGTTTCTGAACGCATAGTATTGTTTGCCATTAGAAGCCAGGTACCAGTTGTAATTATTCAGCCAATAGTAATCCTGTGGTTCGACGATTGTGTAAAGGCCTTCGCCAAGATGAATTTTGCGGAAGGTGTAGCCATATTTGAAGAGCCGCCAGAGCAAAACAGGTGCAGTAAAGATACGGTCGAGTGAGTTCGGGATTTTAAAACTTAGAGTTACCATGATAATTCCCCCAAATGAATCCGCCACGGCGGATGAATGTTGAATGTTGAATTGCTTTAGACGCTGATTACGCAGATTTACGCGGATTTCACAGATTTTTCACCATGAAGAGCATGAAGAGCATGAAGATTTTTGATTTGACTCCGCCACACAAACGGCGGACAAGTTGCCCGAACTTGGGCTGAGGCCTTTGGGCTGCTGCCCTTTACTTGCACCACTGTGCGAAATGCGCCGGACACCTGCCCGGCAGTTTACATTTTAGCAAACATGCGTAATATGTCAATAATTATATAATAACTTTTATAAAAAAATTTTGCGTGGTTATAAGTCCTTATAAAATAAGGGTGAACAGGTCCGGCGACCATGGACCCCCGCTTTCACGGGAATGACAAATAGTGTTACAGGCCGTGGAAGGGGAAAATGTTTTCCTTTATCTGTTCGATGGTGGAATCGATTGCTGGTTCGACGTTTTTTTTCTGCTGGGCGATTGGGATGAGCTGTCTGTCTCGCAGGCCGCCCTGCCAATCTGTGGTCTCGAGCATAACACCGCCCAGGCCGATATTCATATCCTGGCTTCGGTCGGCGCCGCAGAAAATCGACCAGGCATAGGCCCAGGCCCTTACGGTGTTGTCGATGTTGTACCCGCCGCCGCCTGTCATCAGGATAGGCTTATCGAGTGACAGTAAGTATCTGACGATTTCGGCGTGGGTGTTATTAGTCAGATGAAGATGCGCCAGCGGGTCGCCTGCAAGAGTGTCGGTGCCAAGCTCGAAAACAATTACGTCGGGTGCAAACTTTTCAGCGAGCGGCGGGACGATTGCGTGGAAGGCTCGCAGATAGGCGTCATCGTATGTTCCGATTGGCAGAGGGAAGTTTACGGAATAGCCACGGCCTGCGCCCGTGCCGATTTCATCGACAGAACCGGTGCCGGGAAATAATGTGCGGCCAGACTGGTGGAACGAGATTGTCAGGACATCATCACGGTCGTAGAAAGCTTCCTGGACGCCATCACCATGATGGACGTCGATATCGAGGTATAAAACTCGTTTACCATTTTCGGCGAGTACGATACAAGCGAGGGCCACATCGTTCATATAGCAAAAGCCGGACGCTCTCGATGGCCGGGCGTGGTGCAGGCCTCCTGAGGGATTGAACGCGAGCTCGGCATCACCTGAGAGTAATAGCTCGATGCCTTTGAGTGACGCTCCGCAAGCCAAGGCGGAATAATCGTACATACCTTTGAAGATGGGACAATCGCCGGTACCCAGACCCATGAAGAGGGCCTCGGCTTCGAATTTGCCGGCGTCGGCATCTTTGAGAACTTTCAGGTACTTTGCAGTGTGAAACTTTTTGAGTGTGATTCTGTCGGCGGGTTTTGGGGGGATTTCTTTTGTATTGGGCCTCGATAAAAGGTTCATCGAATCGATTATTTGTCGCAACTTGCCGGCTCTGGAGGTATTGAAGGGACAGTCCTTTGGATAAGGATGCTGCTCCAACTGGGGGCAATGCAAAAACGCGGCTGTTCGACTACTCACCGGCCGTCCTCCTATTATTCTTTGTCCATCAGGTCGTACGTGATACTGTATACTTCGCCGTCAAATTCGGTGTTGACTTTATAGCCTGAGTTGTAAAAGACGGCCAGCATCGCTTTGTTGACGGGTAATACCTTCGCATAAAAACGCCTGACACCGCGCTGCCGGGCGATTTGAGTCAGGTAATCAAGAAGTAATGTCCCCATGCCTTTCTGCTGCCATTCGTCCTGAACAACAAAAGCGACTTCGGCGGCCTGAGTTTTGGGGTCGAGAAAATACTGGGCGATAGCTACAATCTGCTCGGCGGAAACGGTGGGCACGGTGCCGACAATGGCCAAGTCACGCTGATAGTCGATGTTGGTTAGCTGCTGGATGTCTTTGTGAGGGAATCGCATGGTCTGGGTCATGTAGCGGGTTCTTATGGACGTCGGGCTAAGCGAATACAACATTTCGGAAAGCGCTGATTCATCAGTAGGCTTTATGGGTCTGAAAGATATTTCGGTGCCGTCCCGCAAGGTGTCATTTTTTTCGAGCTCGCTCGGGTAAGTGACCTCTTCGCTGTCGAGCTCTATCTGGTCGGCGTAAATATAGTTCTGCGCCTTTGCGGCGTGCATTAATTGCTTCCGGAACTTGGGGTGCGCTATATTAACCAAGTCTATCACTCGCTGGCGGATGCTTTTGCCGTGCAGATAAGCTACGCCGTACTCAGTGACTACGTAATGTACGTCACCACGGGTAGTGACAACACCGGCTCCTTCGGTAAGGTGAGGCACGATTCT
>JASFHM010000094.1:0-5618 GCA_050123215.1 Phycisphaerales bacterium
AAAGTGGCCTGTGCGTACCCGGGGACGCCCTCTACGGAGATTCTTGAGACTCTGGCCACGTTCAAAGAGGTCGATGCGCAATGGTCGGTCAATGAGAAGGTTGCGTTCGAGGTAGCATTAGGGGCGGCAATCGGCGGCGTGAGGAGTCTGTTCGCGTGCAAGCACGTCGGTCTCAACGTTGCGATGGACCCGTTGATGACGGCGTCATATACCGGGGTAGCGGCGGGTTTTGTAGTGGTTGTCTGCGATGACCCCGGAATGCATTCGTCTCAGAACGAGCAGGACACCCGCTGGGTGAGTATCTACTCAAAGCTTCCTATGCTAGAGCCTTCCAACCCGGCCGAGGCAAAGGAGTTTGTTAAAGAAGCTTTCAAGATAAGCGAACACTACGATACGCCGGTGCTTATTCGTATGACGACGCGTATCTCGCATACAAAGGAAGATGTAAAACTCGGCGAAAGAGTGGTGCCGAAGCAGCCCGCATTCGGCAAGAACCCAACCAAGTATGTTATGGTTCCGGGACATGCTTACCAAAAACATATCCTTATTGAGAAGCGTCTCAAGAAATTACAGCAGCTTTCGGAGCGCACGAAGCTAAACAAAATCGAGGCCGGCAGCAAAAACATCGGTTTTATTACTTCCAGTGTTGCCTATCATTATGTAAAGGAACGATTCGGCGACGCTTCGTACTTGAAGCTGGGGATGTCACATCCGTTCTGCGACGAGAAAATCAGGCAGTTCGCAAGGAGTGTAAAGAAACTCTATGTTATTGAAGAGCTTGACCCGTTTTTAGAAGAGCATATCAAAACTCTCGGTATTAAAGTTACTGCCAAGGACCCGTCGTATCGAGTTGGTGAGCTTAGTCCGGAGCTGGTTGACGAGATAGTGGCAGGCAAAGTTAAAAAAGAGAAGAGAAGCGGAAAACGGAAGCCTCGTATGTGTCCGGGCTGTCCGCACTGGTACAGCTTTGCGGTGTTAAAGAAGAACAATTTTTATGTTGCGGGTGATATCGGCTGTTATACGTTGGCGTGTCTGCCGCCGATGGAGGCTTTGCATAGCTGTTTATGCATGGGTGCGGGGGTTACATTCAACGAAGGCTGGCGGCGGGGTGCGGGTAACAAGAAAAAAATCGTCGGCGTTGTGGGCGATTCGACTTTTGTGCATTCGGGTATCACGGGTCTTATCAACGCCGCTTATAACAAGGCCAAGGGAATTATATTTATACTGGATAACTCGACCACGGCGATGACCGGAGGGCAGCAGCATCCGGCAACGGGACTTACGATACGAAACGAACCGACGAAGTTACTTGACCTTGAAGCTTTGTGCAAAGCGTGCGGGGCGGATAACGTCGATGTGGTGGACCCGAAGAACCGTGATGAATTCGATGAGCTCGTCAAAAAGCGCATTAATGCGGACGAATTGAGCGTCATTATTTCACGGCATCCATGTAAACTAATCAAGCGGTAGTTGAAGAGAAAACACAAGTATGAAAAATGAGGTGTGTAATATTACATTCGGGGGTGTCGGCGGGCAGGGGATACTAAAGGCCTCCGAAATTTGCGGCTGGGCTGCTATGCTGGCCGGCTATCATGTCAAAAAGAGCGAGGTGCATGGTATGGCTCAGCGTGGCGGCTCGGTGGAATCACACCTTCGGTTCGGCAGGAAAGTTTTCTCGCCTTTGGTTTCGAGCGACCAAGCGGATTATTTGGTTAGCTTTGACGAAGGCGAACACGAAAGGCTAAAGCAATTTCTGAAACCCGGCGGGGTTGATTTAATCGGCGCACTCGATAAGGCCAAGGCTGAAATTAAAAACCCACGACATCTGAATACATATCTCGTCGGCGTACTTTCAGCGTATCTTCCTTTTAAGACGCAATGCTGGCTTGATGCGATAGAAACGGTGTTCAAGAAAAAGATAGTGGAAGAAAATAAACAGGTATTTCTCAAGGCAAGAGAGGCGAGCGAATCATGATTTGGAAAGAAGAAGTCGAATGTATGCCTAAAGCTAAGCTGGCCGAGCTTCAGGGTGGTTACCTTAAAGAGCTTGTGCCGTACGTTTACAATAATTGCGAGGTCTATAAGAAGAAGCTCGACGCAGCAGGTGTTAAGCCGGACAGTATTAAGGGTATCGAAGATATAAAGAGGCTGCCCTTTACGACTAAAGAAGATATGCGCGACAATTATCCTTACGGCTTGTTCAGTGCCAAACAGGAGGATGTTCGTGAGATACATGTCTCGAGCGGAACAACAGGCAATCCGACATTGGTAGGTTATACAAGAGAGGATATCGCTTTATGGTCGGATGTCATGGGCAGGACACTTTGCTGTGCGGGAGCCGAGCCGGGTGACACGATTCAAATTGCTTACGGGTACGGCTTGTTTACGGGCGGGCTTGGTTTTCATTACGGTGCTCTGGAGATAGGTCTGCGAATTGTCCCTACGTCGAGTGGCCAAACGGCGAGACAGCTAAAGATAATGCAGGATTTCAAGCCGCGCGTAATGGCATGTACGCCGAGCTATATCCTTTATATGGCCGAAGAAGCGAAAGAGATGGGCATCGACCCGAAGAAGGGCAACTGGAAGATAGGTATATTCGGGGCCGAGCCCTGGTCCGAGCCGATGCGGGCCGAAATCGAGGAGTCGTGGAATATGCTCGCGACCGATGTTTACGGCCTGAGCGAGATAATCGGTCCGGGTGTTGCGCAGGAATGTGAAAATAAAGACGGGCTGCATATATTCAGCGATGTGTTTTACCCGGAGATTATCGACCCGACTACCGGCGGGGAAGTTCCTGAAGGTCAGGACGGCGAGCTGGTAATAACTACTCTTACTAAAAAAGCGATTCCGCTTTTAAGATATCGCACGAGGGACATCGTTTGTATCAACTATGAGAAGTGCCGCTGCGGCAGAACGAGTCCGCGAATCAGCAAGATAAAGGGCAGGACCGATGATATGATTGTGGTTCGCGGAATTAACGTATTCCCGTCTCAGATAGAGCATGTGCTGCTCGGCATCGAAGAGACCGAGCCTCATTATCAAATCGTTGTTGACCGCAAGGCTCATAAGCTCGATGAGGTTGAGGTTCTGGTCGAGGTTAACCAGAAGATATTTTCAGATGAAGTTAAAAAGCTCAACGAGCTGCGCGGCAAAATCAAAAAGGAAATCGAGTCGGTGCTTTCAATCGGAGTCAGTGTCACTTTGGTTGAACCCAAGACCATAGAGAGGAGCATGGGCAAGGCCAAGCGAGTGGTCGATAAAAGAACCGTGTAAGGAATACGAAAATGAATATAAAGCAAATTTCAGTATTTCTCGAAAACAAAAAAGGACGATTGTTCGAGGTGTGCAAGCTGCTGGGCGGTAATGATGTTAACATACGAGCTCTGACCATAGCGGAGACGGAGAGCTTCGGTGTGTTACGAATTGTCGTGGACAGAACCGAAAAGGCGGCGAAGCTGCTCAGTGACAATGACTTTACGGCTAATGTCACCGAGGTAGTGGCGGTTGAGGTGGATGACAAACCGGGAGGATTAGCAGAGGTACTTAAAGTGCTGGCCGATGGCGATGTGAATATCGAGTATATGTACGGCTTTGTCGAAAAGTTCAGTGACAAGGCGCTGCTGGTGTTTCGCTTCGAAGATGTTAAGCTTGCAACGGATATTCTTAACAGAAACAAGATTAAAATAGTCAGTGAAAAAGAAATCGAAGGTCTGTAAAGACCAATCCTGAATAATTATTTTGAGAATTGCCGGACAACAGGATGGAAGTGTTATATTGGAATAAAGAGATTGAGACCGCGAACGAAGATGATTTAAAGAAAGTGCAACTGGGGCGGCTTAGAGAAACCGTAGGCTGGGCGCTGAGAACGGCTTTTTACAAGCGAAGGCTCAACAAGGTTGGGATTAATTCGAGCGATGATGTAAAGAGCCTCGAAGATTTGAAGAAAGTACCCTTTACTACCAAAGACGATTTACGTCAGAATTTCCCCAAAGGTCTTTTAGCTGTGGATATGAGTGATGTTGTGAGAATTCATTCGTCCAGCGGGACAACGGGCATACCGACAGTGATATATTTTTCGCGCGACGATATTGAAAACTGGACCGAGTTGGTCGCACGGTGTGTCACGGCTACAGGGGCGGTAGCTGGTGATGTTTTTCAGAATATGATGACTTACGGTTTGTTTACCGGCGGGCTTGGTCTGCACTACGGCGCCGAACGTGTCGGTATGACGGTGATACCAATCGGCGGAGGAAATACCAAACGCCAAATCAAAACCATGAGGGATTTTCAGACCACGGTCGTGCACGCGACGCCGAGTTATTTATTGCATGTTAATTCGGTTCTGGCCGAAGAAGGAATAAATATCGATGAGCTTGCCCTTAGAAAAGCATATATCGGGGCCGAGCCGCATTCGGAAAATATCAGATTGAAAATTGAGCAGCTTTATGGGATGGACGCGTATAATTCGTACGGGCTTAGTGAGATGAACGGACCGGGAGTTGCGTTCGAGTGTGTGTATAAAAAAGGTATGCACATCTGGGAGGATGGATATATCACGGAAATTATCGACCCGGTCAGCGGTGATGAGGTCGAGCAGGGACAAACCGGCGAGGTGGTCTTTACGAATTTGATTCGAAGGGCAACTCCGCTGTTGAGATATCGAACAAGAGACCTGGCTTCGATAATACCGGGTAAGTGCCAATGCGGCAGGACACATCGAAGGCTCAGCCGAATAACAGGCAGGACCGATGATATGCTGATTATCAACGGTGTGAATGTGTTCCCATCGCAAATTGAAGAGGTAGTGATGCAGATACCGGAGGTGGGGACGAATTATCAGATTCATGTCGATAAGGTCGGCGCGCTCGATAAGCTGATTGTTAAGGTCGAGATTTATTCGAAGATGTTCAAGGGCGAGGTACGTCAGCTCGATGCGCTTAAGGGGAAGATTAAAGATGAGCTACGAGCGTCGATAACAATAAATCCTGCGGTCGAGTTGCATGAGCCGGGCTTTTTGCCGGTCTCGGAAGGCAAAGCCAAGCGCGTCGTTGACTTAAGGCCTAAAGAATAGAAGGTGACAAAATGGCAAAACAACTGAATATATTCGTAGAGAACCGTCCGGGAAGACTTGAGGCTATAACCAAGAATCTCCAAAACAGCAATATTAACGTACGGGCCTTTACTATTCAGGACCGAGGCGATTACGGCCTGATGAAGCTTATCGTTGATAACCCCGAAAAAGCGCATCTAGCCTTGGCTGATTTGGGCTGTGCCTGTGCCCTGAAGGATGTGCTGGCGATATCGGTTCCTGATAAACCAGGTAATTTACATAAACTGACGATGGCCCTTGCAGAGGCAAAAATCAACATCGTTGATGCTTACGGCTTTGTGGTTCAGCCTAATAATACGGGTGTTTGCTGCATGGAGATTGAGAATCTGGCTGAGAGTGGAGCGACTGAGGTTGTGGGCCAAGCTGGGTTTGAAATCCTTGAGGATGAGCAGCTGTATGATATCTGAGCTTGTGTGCAGCTGGAGCGAGCGTATTTGATACAACTTGTTTGCAATAGTCCAATCGGCCGATATAATAGTGCAGCGGTTCAGGCTGAATAGTACATATT
>JASFHM010000095.1:0-5598 GCA_050123215.1 Phycisphaerales bacterium
GTATTCCGTCGGGCCGAGTGAAGTTGAAAGAAGGCGATTTACTTAGCGTTGATTTCGGGGTACGGCTGGAAGGCTATTGCGGAGATGCAGCGGTTACTATCGCAATAGGTGAAGTTGGTGCTCAGAAGCGTCGCTTGCTGGATGTAACCAGACGAGTTCTTGATATAGCAATAGCCAACTCGGCGGCCGGTATTAAATGGAGCAGTGTTGCGGCGCAGATGCAGAGCTTTGCCGAAGGCGCAGGTTTTTCAGTGGTCAGAGATTTCGTTGGTCACGGGATAGGACGCGAGATGCATGAAGAACCGAAGGTACCGAACTTTGTCAACAAAGAGCTTCTTCGGGACGACATTTTTCTGTCGGAAGGTATGGTTCTTGCGATTGAGCCGATGATTAACGCGGGGACCAAAGATGTAAAGACGTTGAAGAACGGCTGGACAGTAGTAACTAAAGACGGTAAGTGCTCGGCGCATTTTGAGCACACGATAGTGATAACAAAGAACGGTTGCGAGGTCATGACTTTAGAATAGGAGTTATGGCGAAGAAAGAGGCAATAAGATTGCAGGCAACAGTACTCGAAGCGTTGCCTAATGCGATGTTCAATGTTGAGCTGGAGAACGGGCATAAAGTACTGGCCCATGTCTCCGGTAAGATGCGAATGCATTTTATCCGGATACTTCCAGGCGACACGGTAACAGTTGAGATGAGCCCGTATGACCTTAACCGAGGTCGAATAACACTGCGGCATTGAGTCGGCAGGATTGATAAAAGTGAGTTAGAACGATGAAAGTAAGAAGTTCCGTAAAGCGTATATGTGAGAATTGCAAGGTAATTCGCCGTCGCGGCGTGGTTCGTGTGATTTGCAGTAATCCACGTCATAAGCAGCGTCAGGGTTGAGTTGCGTTGTTAAAGTTGAATTGTTAAGGAGCAGATATGCCTCGTATAGTTGGTGTTGATATACCGAACGACAAGTCGATATGGATATCGCTGACGTATATACACGGCATTGGTCAATATACGTCGGAGCAGATACTAAAAGAAGCCGGGATAGAAAAGATGATCAGGGCCAACAAGCTGACGGAAGATGAGCTTAGCCGTATAACGCAGATTATCGACCGTAATTATGTTATAGGTGGTCAGTTGCGAAGGCAGATATCACAGAATATCGCACGGCTTCGTGATATTGCGTGTTACCGTGGTCTTCGTCATCGCCGTGGTCTGCCGGTTCGAGGTCAACAGACACAGAGTAATGCTCGGACCCGTAAAGGTCCCCGCAAGACGGTTGCAGGCAAGAAGGGTGTTAAAGAAGCTCGTTAATAAAGGACAGTTTGAAAGATGGCAAAAGGTGGGAAGCGTAAAGTAAGGAGAAATGTCGCCAGGGCAAACGTATATATAAGAGCGACGTTTAATAATACTCTTATTACAGTGACAGACCCTGACGGAGATACGATTTGTTCATCGTCGTGCGGTTGTGTTGGGTTTAAGGGTTCTCGGAAGAGTACACCGTTTGCAGCTCAGCAGGCGGCTCAGCGATGTGCAAGCGCGGCGATGCGAAACGGTGTTCGTGAGGTTGAGATAAAGGTTAAAGGTCCCGGTTCGGGTCGTGAGTCGGCGATATCGGCGTTGCAGGCTGCGGGTTTGAGGATTTCATCGATAGAAGATGTGACACCGCTTCCGCATAACGGCTGTCGGCCTCCGAAACGAAGACGAGTTTAAGAATCAATAAGTTTGGAGAATAGATGGGACGGTATCTTGAATCATCCTGTAAGCTGTGTCGGCGTGAAGGCATGAAACTGATGCTTAAGGGTATCAGGTGCGAGACGGCGAAATGTCCGGTCGAGAAGAAGACTCGTAATCTGGGCCCGGGGATGCACGGCTGGCGACGTGGTAGAGCCAGCGAATACGCCGTGCGTCTGCGTGAGAAGCAGAAGATAAAAAGATATTACGGTTTGCTCGACCGCCAGTTCATGCATTATTTCCACAAGGCGGAGAAGATGAAAGGTAATACCGGTGAGACGCTGCTTCAACTGCTGGAAAGGCGGCTGGACAATGTTGTATATAAGCTTAATTTTGCGGCTTCGAGAAAAGCTGCGAGGCAGTTGATTTCGCATGGTCACATCCATGTCAACGGTCGAAAGGTAGATATTAGTGACTATACGACTAAGGTCGGAGATAAAATAACTATCAAGTCTTCGGACCGAAGCGCTAAGAAAATTAAACAGCAGTTAGATGTAAATCCGAATTTCACGACGCAGAGCTGGCTTCAGCTCGACCGCGATAAGCCAGCGGCGACAGTTGTGGCGCTTCCGAGTCGTGAGGATGTGCAGTTGCCGGTTGAAGAGCAACTGGTAGTGGAATTTTGTTCAAGGTAAGATTGATAAGTTTATATTTGGCATCGGGCTAACAGGGGAATTAGTCATAGGAGGCCTTTATGCGAATTAGATGGCGTGGTTTAGAGTTGCCGACCCGTGTTGAGCGTGATACTCTGGTCTCGACGAGTGAGTATGGTAAGTTTTACATTGAACCGTTCGAGCGCGGATTCGGCACAACCATTGGTAACAGTCTGAGACGTGTATTGCTTTCATCTTTGGAAGGCAGTGCCGTCACGAGTATTAAAATTGCAGATGTGGACCATGAGTTTACTTCGATAAATGGGATAATGGAGGATGTTACGGACATCGTCCTTAATGTAAAAGACCTTGTGGTGCGTCTCAACGGTGAAGAGCCAAAGACGATGACAGTCTCAGCTAATAAGGCTGGAGTAGTTACCAGTGGTGACATTGTAGCTGATCCGTCCGTTGAAATAGTCGATAAAGGTAGGGTTATCGCCACACTTACCGAGGACGTAAATTTTCAGATGGAAATGACGGTGGAGAACGGAAGAGGTTATATTCCTGCCGCCGAGCGGATAGCAGATGAGGACCGGTTTGAGCAGGAAATAGGCAGAATTGCCGTGGATGCGTCCTATTCTCCGGTCAGAAGAGTGCGGTATTCAACGGAAGATACTCGTGTGGGACAACGCACTAACTACGACAAATTGATTCTCGAGATATGGACGGACGGCACGGTTACACCGGAGATGGCGCTGGTGGAAGCAGCTAAGATATTGCGCAAGTATATCAACCCATTTGTTCAGTACAGTGAACTTGGTCTGGAGACGATTGCCGAAGAGGTTGTTGAAGAAGTCGTCGAAGAAGAAGCGGTGAACGAAGAACTGGCAGCGAGGCTGAACATGCCATTGACTGAGTTGGAACTCTCGGTGCGAGCCAGTAACTGCTTGGAGTCGGTCAAACTGGAGACAGTCGGGCAGCTTGTTAAGATGAGCGAGGCGGAATTGCTAAAGATTCGCAGTTTTGGAAGAACGAGTCTTCGCGAAGTAAAGCGCAAACTTGCCGACATGGGCTTATCGCTGGGAATGGCAGGAGTGAAAGAATAGTAATTTTGTGTGGAAATCCGGCGGCGGTCGGTATGAGGTGTTTAGTATTATGCGGCATAGAGTAACAGGGCGAAGGTTGGGCCGAGACAGTGAGCATCGATTGGCGATGCGGCGAAATCTTGTGTCTTCGCTTTTCGAGCACGAGCGAGTTTCGACTACTCTTGAGAAGGCTAAGGAAATCCAGTCTTTTGCAGAGAAGCTGATTACGCTGAGCAAGAAAGGTAACCTTGCAGCAAGAAGAAGAGCGATTGCGCTGTTGGGGGACAGAGATATAATCGATTACGAAGACGGTCGGCCTGTCAAGAAGGGCACGGTTGTGGGAAAGCTGTTTAGTGAAATCGGTCCTCGGTATCTTGAGAGGACGGGAGGTTATACCCGAATAATTCGGCTGGCTATGCATCGGCTCGGTGACAACGGCGAGGTTGTGCTGCTCCAGCTTGTCGGTGCGGGTGAAACCCCGAGCAAATCCAGGGGCTCATCAAAAAAACGCCCAAGCTGGCAAATGGAAGAACCTGTTAAGAGCAAATCAAAATCGAAGGTGAAAGAAGCTGCTGCAGAAGAGCAGGAAGAAGAAACAGCAGTTGCTGTTGAGGAGCCTGTGGAAGAGGTAGAGAAAAAAGAAGAGGCTTCATCAGATGAGACGGCTAGCAAGGAAGAAGGCTCTGAGGGAAAAGAGTAGGCGGAGGGACGATACGAATGGGAGCAGGCGATTGCATCTTCTCTAAAATAGTGTCCGGTGAAATCCCATCGGTTAAAGTTTACGAAGATGAGGCGGTTCTTGCCTTTCTGGATATCAACCCGATAAGTGACGGTCATACTTTGGTGATTCCGAAAAAGAAATTTGAGAAGCTGCATGATTGTCCGGCGGAATTATTGGCAGAACTTTGTTCGAGGCTCGGCAAGATTGCCAAGGCTGTTGTTGCAGCCACCGGCTGTGATGGATATAATGTGTTGTGTAATAACGGCCGGGCGGCAGGGCAGTTGATAGATTATGTGCATTTTCATATTATTCCCCGCAATGAGGGGGATGGAGTGTTTAATCGTTGGCCTCACTGCCAATATCCGGAAGGTAAGATTGAGGCAATAGCCGCTAAGATTCGTGAGAATGTGGGATAAGTCGTGTGTTGATATTTATTCGGTTCTTTGTTATTTTATTTATTTGAAAAGTTAATGATCGCGGGGTAGAGCAGTCTGGTAGCTCGTCGGGCCCATAACCCGGAGGTCGGAGGTTCGAATCCTCCCCCCGCTACTATATAAGTCCTTGTTTTATAAGGACTTATATTTTTTTATACACAAAATATATTTTGCCTCACGATGTACCTCCGACCGTGGTATTTTGTATCCGATATAGCGCGGTCGGGTATATAGCGCGTCCCCCCGCTAAATTGTGGACAAGCGGCATCTATAATTGGTGCCGCTTTTTCTTTTTTGAGTGTGAGGTGCTTAACGAATGACGGACACTTGATCAGAGGTTATAATGGTCCAATTTTCAAGGAGTGTCCATCATGGCGAAGTACCGGAAGTACAGCAAAGACTTCAAATTACAGGCAGCAAAATTAGTCACAGAACAGGGATATTCATACGATCAGGCAGCTAAAAGGCTGGGTACCACTGGTTTTTCAGTGAGACACTGGGTTAAAAAATTTCAGCAAACAGGAGAGCTTCCATCAAAAGAAGAATCTCAGCCTAAAATTGACGAGATCAGACAGCTTCGCAAAGAACTCGCACAACTCAGGATGGAGAATGACATATTAAAAAAAGCGGCTGCGTACTTTGCAAAGGAGTCGCTATGAAGTACGCATGGATAAAGAAGCACAGGCGACTCTTTCCAACTGCTGTTATGTGCAGAGTGTTACAAGTCTCTACCAGCGGTTATTACGACAGTGCAAAACGGTTGCCTTCTGATCAGCATATAAGACGAAGGTCCATCAGTCAGGCTATAGCTAAAAGTTATTTTGAAAGCAATCGTATTTACGGCTATCGCAAAGTGTATGGAGATTTAGAAGCAGAACAGATTCAATGCTGTCAGGAGACAGTCAGACGCATAATGCGTGATATAGGGCTGTATAGCCGTATTAAGCGTAAATTTGCGGTTACAACCGATTCTAACCATATTTTTAAAATAGCTGCTAATATACTTAAACGCGATTTTAATGCTGACAAGC
>JASFHM010000096.1:0-5572 GCA_050123215.1 Phycisphaerales bacterium
CTCGGCAAGATTACAGAGCTGAATAAAGGCGGCATGGTCCTGGGGGTCGAGCCCGATTCAGAGTACGAGACCGATACGGTCCAGCTTGAGAGTAACGATGTGCTTCTGTTTTGTACCGATGGACTGACCGACGCGATTAACTATGACGGCGATATCTGGGGCCGAGAGCGGATGCTGGCCGCGGCTACGGTCTATTCCTGTGAGTCCGCTGACCTGATGGTAAAAAATATACTTGCTTACCGCCGGAGGTTTGTTGGCTTAGCCAGACAGGTTGATGATACGAGCATGATTGTCGTCAAGGTCAATAAGTCCCCTAAAAAAACTGACTGATGCTGTTATGGCTAAACTACTGATAACAATTGATGGCCCGGCCGCAAGCGGAAAAAGCACCGTTGCTCGCAGGCTTGCCGAAAGGCTCGGTGCCGTTTTTCTTGACACCGGCGCTATGTACCGGGCTGTAACTTTAGCGGCCATGCAGAAAAATGCTGACCTGCAGGATGAAACCCGGCTACTCCGGATTCTCTGCGAAACCGAATTTGAATTCGAACCCCAGCGGGGCCGAATGCGGGTTAAAATTGACGGTATGGATGTCACCGAAAAAATACGCGACTTCGATGTAACCGCCAATGCCAGATACATAGCTCAGGCTCCTCAGGTAAGAAAAAAGCTTGTTCAGATGCAGCGACAGTTCGCAGCAGGGCACGAAAAGGCCGTCACAGAAGGCCGGGACCAGGGCACAATTGCTTTCGCCGATGCTGACGTGAAGTTTTTTTTGACTGCCGATATTAGTGAGCGGGCCAAACGCCGCATGGCTGAAATTGAGGATAAAGACCTGGAAAAAGTTCAAAAGGACATAGAACAGCGAGACGCAAGCGACCGTCGAAGGGCTGATGGCCCATTGAGACCGGCGCCGGATGCGATTATTATTGATACTACCAATATCAGCGTTGAAGAAGTTGTGGAAAAATTGTTTAGCTCTGTAAAGGAAAAATGCTCGTAAAGCACATAAAAAAAGGTTGGTACACATTTGCCCTCTGGGTTTGTCGAATGTTTTGTGTGGTGTTTTTCCGCATGCATATTCATAGCCAGGATAATGTTCCTAAGAAAGGGCCTTTCATATTGATATGCAACCATCAGAGCTACCTGGACCCTATCTTTTGTGGAGCGCCTATCCCCAGGCAGATATCTTACGTTGGAAGAGATAACCTCTTCAAGAGCTGGATATTCGGAAACATCATACTTTCGGTTGGTTCCATACCGATTCGACGGGATAAGCCGGACCTGACCGCCATCAAGCGGATGTTAGCCAGGCTCTCCGAGGGATTTGGACTGTGTCTGTTTCCAGAAGCCACTCGAACATCAGATGGAAGAATTGCGCCGCTTAAGTCTGGTTTCTCATTTATTGTCCGAAAGTCAAAGGCCCCGATAGTACCGGTCATCGTAGATGGAGCTTTTGATTGCTGGCCGAGACATCAAAAGCTCTTCAGCCCGGGACAGCGCATTTTTGTTGAATATGGAAAATGTATCCAGCACGAAGAGGTTGAGAAAATGACTGATAAAGAACTTGCACAATATATGACGGACATAATGCGGAAGATGCTCAACCAATGCCGTATCAAACGAGGCAAAAAACCGTACAAGTACTAATCAAATCCAAATATTAAAAAAGTTCAAAGGCTAAGCGTGGAAGTAATCGTAGCTGACAAATCCGGATTCTGCCCCGGTGTTCGAAATGCCATAAAACTGGCTGAAAAGGTGCTTGAAAGTGAAGGCTGTGTTTACAGCCTCGGGCCAATCATTCACAATAACGATGTCGTGCAGCATCTGGCTGCTAAAGGGCTCAAAACCGTCCAGAACATCGACCAGATTCCGTCGGGAACTGTTTTGATTCGGAGCCACGGTGCCGCACCTGCCGAGATTGAAAAACTAAAAGACAAGGGCCTGAAGATTATCGATGCCACTTGTATCCTTGTAAAACGGGTTCAGGAAATTGCCTCAGTCCTGAGCAACCAAGATTACAAAGTCGTAATTATTGGTAACGAAGACCATCCGGAAGTAAAAGCTGTTGTTGGTTCAGCAAGTGATGTTATAGTAGTCGCCGATGAGCCGGACCTTCATAAGTTGCCTGTTGACAGCAAGTTAGGAATCCTCTGCCAGACTACACAAAGCCCTGAGTATTTCAATAAAATGCTCTATGCCATCTGCAGGCATGGATTTACTGAGCTAAAGGCTATTAATACCCTTTGTAAGGAAGCCGTTAAACGCCAGAAATCGGCGGTGGAATTATGCGAAAAAGTCGATATAATGTTTGTTCTTGGCGGACTCGAGAGTGCCAATACGCGTAAATTGGCTGAGCTTTGCAGGTTGCATAATCAACGGACATATCACTTGCAAAATCTCTCCGAACTTGATAAAAACGTACTTTCGTCCAAAAGGACTGCGGGCGTAACCGCAGGGGCCTCGACGCCGGAGTGGATTATATCCGAGTTTGTCGAATACCTGCGGGCCTGTTAGTTTCTTTGATTTAAAGCAAATAGATGCATTGGCAGCGGTTGCCGATGCTTTTTTCTAATATTAACAATGTGCCGTATGGCACTGGGCACTTGCGACGTGAATGTGGGGCGTCGAAGAGCTCAAAATTGAAGACTCCACACAGGAATTGAATTTATGGTAGACAGAAACATAACGGAAAAGCTGGGTATCTCCGAACAGGAACTTGATAGCCAGGTTCAGCAAATGTTCGGTAAGGATGAAAGTGATTATCTCGAGTCAGTCCTGCAAAAAAAGGTCGATTCGAGATTACCGGGGGCAATTCTCAAAGGAACAATCGTTTCGCAAATCGGAAATGACGTTATTGTCGAAGTAGGGCTCAAAAGCGAGGGCATAGTAGATGCGAATGAGTTCGACACTGCTGATGAAATCGAGCCTGGAAAAGAAATCGAGGTTCTCCTCGAGGATACAGATTCGGAGGATGGCATAATCCTGCTCAGCAAGCGCAAAGCAGACCGTATAAGGGGCTGGGAGCATGTGATTGCAACGAAGAAAGAAGGCGACGTTGTAAAAGGCAGGGTCATTCGCAGAATCAAAGGAGGCTTACTCGTCGATATTGGAGTGCCGGTCTTTCTGCCGGCTTCACAGGTAGACATAAGAAAGCCGGGCGACATCAGCAGGTTCATAGGTAGAGAGGTAGAATGCAAAATCCTCAAGATAGACGTTGAGGGGCGTAATATCGTCATATCAAGACGCAGGCTCATCGAGCAGGAGAGACAGAGCAGCAAAGAGAAAATCCTGGCTGAGATTGAACCTGGGCAAGTTAGAAAGGGCGTCGTCAAAAATATTGCTGACTTCGGCGTCTTTGTCGACCTCGGCGGATTGGACGGCCTGCTTCACATCAGCGACCTTAGCTGGGGCAGAATATCGCATCCATCGGAGGTGGTTGAGCTGGACCAGGAAATCGAATGTGTAGTCATTGGAGTTGATAAGGCCAATGAGAAGATATCGCTCGGACTTAAACAAAAGACCGAAAGTCCATGGGAAACAGTAGAAGAAAAATACCCAATCGGCGCACGTGTTCGCGGCACGGTTGTAAACATCATGAATTATGGTGTTTTCGTGCGGCTTGAAGAGGGTATTGAGGGGCTTGTACATATCAGTGAAATGAGCTGGACCAAGCGGTTAAATCATCCCAATGAGATGTTAAACCTTGGTGATGAGATTGATGTTATGGTCCTTAATGTCAATAAGGATAAGCAGGAGATATCGCTCGGTCTAAAGCAGACTGAGACAAATCCCTGGGCGGTTGCTTCTCAGAAATACCCGCCGGGTACCGTGGTCAATGCAAAGGTTCATAGCTTCACGAATTTTGGGGCCTTTCTTGAAATAGAGGAGGGAATAGACGGGATGGTGCATATTTCCGATTTAAGCTGGACCAGAAAGTACAACCATCCCAGCGAAGCTATGAAGAAGGATGAAATGGTTAAATGTGTTGTCCTTGATGTAGACCAAGATAAACAACGCGTTTCGCTGGGTGTAAAGCAGTTGACCGAAGACCCCTGGGCGCATGCTATCCCGGATAAGTACATACCGGGCCAGATTATCAAGGGCAAGGTCACAAAGCTCACCAATTTTGGAGCTTTCGTTGAGCTTGAGCCCGAGCTGGAAGGGTTGCTCCATATCTCCGAATTGGCCGACCATAAAATTGATAATCCGCAGGACATCGTCTCAGACGGAGATGAAGTTGAAGTTAAGATTCTAAAGGTCGATACTGAGTCTCGCAAAATCGGCTTATCTTTGAGGCGGGCTCAATGGGCTGCTGAGGAGCATACAGTTGACAAGTCCGAGGCAAAACCTGAAAAGGAAAAACCCGTTGCCGTCCAGACCGTTCTCTCGGATGAGCATGTGGACGAAATCACATCACCTGAGACTGAGCAGCAGACAGCAACAGAAGAAACATCTCAGCAAATAACCGATGAGCCTGTTGCTCAGGAGTCGGAAAAAACAGATGAAACTAGTGCGGTTGCGGTCGCACAGGAATCAGAGGAACACACCGAGTCTGAGCAAAGCTCTGAAGAGCGGGCTTCCGGCGGTGACCAGGAGAGCAGCAAAGAATAACCCGGGTGAGCGAGTGGGTTTCCCGTAGTTTGTTGCGCCCTATAACGGGTGTCTGTTCAACCGTTCCACGATTATTATGCGCTCAAATCAACAGTGCAGGGGTACAACTGCGCCATTATCGAAGCCTTAGTTAAACCTCCCCTTTAGTCCTACCGATATCTTGTCCAAAGAGACGATAGGTGGATTGGACGTCCTATAAGCTTGAATACGTACATTTTGAATCATGAGCCTTTTATGGTCGATGTGGAGAGATTCACACACCAGGCGGGAGGGCGATTATAGCTTTTGATATCACCATAAAAGAATACCTCAAGGAAATTGACGAAGCACCGCTTCTCAATGCCCAGCAGGAAAGAGAGCTCGGAAGGCGCATCATGGAAGATAACGACCCGATAGCTAGAGAGCAGCTCGTACGCAGTAATTTAAGGTTAGTTGTGAACATTGCCAAAAAATACGCTAACCGCGGAATCAGCCTGGGCGATTTGATTGAAGAGGGTAATCTTGGCCTTATAAAAGCCGTAGATTATTTTGACCCGTCGAAGGGAACGAGGTTCAGCACATACGCAGCATGGTGGATTAAACAAAGCATAAAGCTCGCCCTTTTGAATAACGTCCAGCCCATGCACATACCCACTTACATGGTCGCACTTATCAATCAATGGCGGCGCACCGCTGCCGAGCTTGAGACCAGCCTGGGTAGAGCCCCGGGGTGCGAAGAGATGGCCACGGCCATGAAACTACCTGTTCGCAAAGCGAAAGTCATCGAACAGGTCGTTAATATCATAAGTTCAATTCGGGATACCGCAGGTGATGATGGTGTTGACCAGAGTCAGACTATTGAGGCTACTCTGCGCGATAAAGATGTAGCTCAGCCCGAAGATGATATGGTTGCTGACGAAGAACAGGCCAAGGCAATTAGGTTGCTTGACAGAATAGATGCCCGGGAGGCCCGCGTCCTGAG
>JASFHM010000097.1:0-5553 GCA_050123215.1 Phycisphaerales bacterium
CACTACTATTGCATCGAGCTTCAACATCTCGGCAATTCGCTTTGCATCGCCCCCGCCGCCTGAAGAGAGAACATTTACCTGCTCGCTCGAACCGAACATCGACGAGTCCATCTGAAAAAAGTCACGCGACAGTACATCATGTCTGCCTGGCATGAACGGCAGTCTGATAAATGAAACCTTCAATTCAGATGAATTCTGCTGCGATTGCGAACTCGTTCCTGATGGTAAAACAGTCGCCCCGGCCTGCTGCGGCGATTCGTTCCGCAACACCTTGCCCCACATGAAAACCATCACGATAACCAACGTCACAGCGACGATACTCTTTTTCTTTTGAGCTGCAAACTGACTCATTACGCCGCCAGCTTTACCGTTTTTATTTGTAAAGTTTCGTCTCATATTGCCACTCACATGTTCGATTCATTAACTTTGTTCATTGCCGGCCCTGTGGTAGATTACGGCTTCGGTCTCCATAGTCACCACGCCGGTCAAATCTTTGTCATTTGATAGTTTAAATTTTTCAATTCTTACTGTGCGGTCCATATCCTGCAAAGATTGGTAAAACGCACGTATCTGGGCCAAACGGCCTTTGCATTTCATCGTCACAGGTATACTGCTAAGCTTCTCAGTCTGTATCTCCTGTTGAGGTTCTATCATTTGTTCTGTCAACCGATGCTCGTCCATAAGTGATGCTATTCTGCCGAGGAACTGCCCCAAGTTCGCCTGGACGGGTATCTTGAGGTCGTAACTGCTGACTTTGGACTTCAGCTCGTTGAGTGTCTCGTTCATCTTCGGCAACTGTATCGCTTTGTTACCGGCGTTGCTGATTATCGCCTGTTGCTGTGACTGTTGCCGTTTCATCGACCTGGCTTTGCCGCGCAACGGTAAAAACCACAGAAATATAAAAACACATATCAGCACCACGGCAGTAACAATCACCACTGTCTGCTTTTTCTCATGAAACCAAGTTATTATTATGTTCAAATTCATATAATTACATCACGGCACAATTATTTTGTCTCCTGTAACTGGTAATTCGCCAGATAGCAGTTTATCTCGAATTCGCTGACTTCTCTGCTCCGCTGGGCGTCTCTGTAGCCCATCATAAGCTGTTTGTTGCGGGAGAATGACAACGACACCGAACAGAAATAATCGGACTGCTCCAGCTTACGAACAAGTTCTCCGACATCGGATGTCTCCGCAGCTATGCCTTTCAAAATCACTTTGAATCGTACCTTACCGAGCGGCTCGGCTCCGCTTTTAGTTGAACCTGCGTGTGCGACTCTTACGCCCGAAGCCAAGCGTTTCTTCTGCCGGGAATTCTCGAATTTTTCGGCTTCGAAAGAAACTTCACTAAGTACGAGATTATTGTCTATCAGATAACTCAACTCAGAAATCACATTTGGAATATTCAATCCGGAGTCAAGTTCATCCAGCAAATCCGCCCGCTTCTTGATTTGCTGAATTTCGTATTCGAGCTGCTGGACCTGCTGCAGTACTGCCTCGGCCTGGGCTATTTGCGGCTGTTGTTGCGCAAGCTTTGCACGGGCTTTGGAAAGTCCGCTGCCGCTGAAGAAACTCCACGACACCATCACCGCCAGTAAAACGCCAAGCGCAATGTACTGGCCCTGAAGGCCGACTTGCCTGCGTCTACCGCTCTTATACCATTCTGGAAGCAGGTCAATATCTTTCATAATTCAAATTCCTTAGACCTCCATTATTCCGGCACAGCTTTAAGGCCTAATCCTACAGCGACTGCCCACTCACAAAGGGATGCACGCTTGTCGTTGCTGAAATTTACATCAGCCATGTTGAAACCTCTGAAAGGCTCAGCAATTTCCACCTCGACGGTCAACTGACGCTTTAGCACATTCAGAAGAATGTCTTCATAAGCACCTCCACCCGAAAAGATTGACCGCTCGACGCGTTTGCCTCTGAAAGTAACGGTGTAATACCTGAAGCAAAGCGATATCTCCCTGGCCAGTTCCTGAGCTACCGCGCCTACGGCATCGACAACAGCCTGACGCGTCGAAACATCGATGCTCTGCTGAACAGCGGTTGCCACAGACAACGCCGAATCTGTGCTTTTTTCAAATGCCTTCGATGAGCGCTCCACACGAAGCGTAGCTCGCAGAACCTCAGCTTCTTCCGGACTGATATCGAGTCTTTCGGAGATTTGCTTATCAAACCGCTCGCCTCCAATCGGTATCTCCTTGATGAAGCTTATCTGGCCGGCTTTGCCGAAAACTACCGTCGTATAGCGGCTGCCGATGTCGATAAAAACCATTGTCTGCTCCTGGTCTTCATGACGACGGAGCGACCTGGTGAAACTCCTGAACAACGCATACGGTATTGGGTCTATACCTACAGGAATAAGACCCGTCTTTTCAATCAATGCGATGTGTTCACGTATGGACTGGTCGCTTGCTGCAAATAGTATCAACTCGTTTTTGACTTCTTCACCATGATTGACCTGTCC
The DNA here is from genome assembly GCA_050123215.1 of Phycisphaerales bacterium. Taxonomy (GTDB): domain Bacteria; phylum Planctomycetota; class Phycisphaerae; order Sedimentisphaerales; family Anaerobacaceae; genus CAYMOE01. The sequence goes on from JASFHM010000097.1 coordinate 2,477, forward strand.
AACGACGAGGTAATCGACAGAATCCTCATCACTACCGAAACCAAAACGTTCGGCGGTTTCTTTTCGCAGGGCCTGTTTGGTAGCCTGTTCATCCATTTGCGCCAGGCGCAGGCTTGTAATGCGCAGCTTTTCATTGGTTAGTGCCGCGACAACTTTGCGGCCGGAGAATTTGCCCTTGGTCAGCATCTTCTGCACCGCCGAGACAATAAAATTATTCCTGGCCTCAACATCGTCGCCAATGCCGGCTTCTATCCGGCTCTTTTCGACGGCAAGAACTTTCATTGACGCACCGGTACCAGCCAACTGAACCATGTTGATGGTGTTGTGACCTATATCCAAACCGATAGGCCAGCAATTCTGATTGGTAAAAGACAAATTAACCAATTTATGTCACCCTCGCCTATTGCGTAATTGTTATATAGCCGGTAACCGGCTCAATATTAATAACCATCGTTGAACCGCCGGCATTTAAAGTTATAGTACCACCGTCCAATAGTGGATTATCAGTGCCATTTCCATTGCAGGGACTGCCTAAGTAGTCGAATCTAACAGTATCAGTGTCATCAAAATCGACACTGGTAATATTCACTCTTTGCAATCTGCTATCGTTTGTAAAATTAATAATATAATCTCCTCTTTTGACAGGATGTCCGATGACCGCATTGTTTGTGTCTCTTATCTCGTAACTTTCGTTGGCCGGATCAAAAACTATTGAGTACATCGTACCTCTGCTGATGGCCATGCTTTTGGCGTACTCAAGGTCCGCGGCAATAACGTTCGCTGCAGAACGAAGCTGCATACTCGAACCCGATACTGCGAACGGAAGTGCCATCAACGCCGCTATCGAAAGAATAACCACTACAAGTATCATCTCCGCCAGGGTAAAACCCCATGTGCAATTGCGACGAGTCTTAATAGTCGAACCGATTTTTTCATGTTTTATGGATTTCATTTTGGCCGTCCTCACTTGCCATCCTTTGTGGCTGTTTAGCGCACACTCCACCTTGATTCTTCTTACTTTTCGACCCTTTCGATACACGCCTTTATCCATCTTTAAGCCGCCTAAATCACATATTCGACGCTATGGTATCCGGCCTCTTACGACCGAATATATTCACCGATTTTTTTGGACTAAACTGCACGCGTTCGTTCCGGAAATAACATGCAATAAAAACGTAAAACCACACGCGATAAAATCCAAATCAACAGAATCGATGTAATCGTTAGAACTGCGTTTGGTGACCAAAGTTCCGATAGCCTCTTTGGTCCGGTTACAATTTGAAATCAGAGTTTTTCACTACTTCTAAATTCTGACTTATCTGGTGTGCTAAGGCCGATAAGCACTCTCTCAAAACAAGCGTTATGAGACGTGCATGATTTCTAATTTCTTCTAATATCTTTATAAAAAGCATCCGCCGCCTGATTCCATCTCTGCCTGACAGATGCGTCGGACCACAGATAAACCGCTGTCTTGGCTGGCGCGGCGGTTATTTGAATGTCACGCTGGCCGTCTTCGTCGAGCTTCCAGTGTGCAATCAGACCGCCTGTGACTTCCGAACCATTCATAATCTCATTAATATCATTCACATCAAGCGCCTGATTATATATTCGTACATCATCGATAAGCCCGCTATATAAGTATGAACTGCTTGCGGTTCTGTTGGCTCCGATATTCAGATGGCCGTAGCCGCTGCCAAGAGCACAACTCCATGATTCACTTTCTTTTTGTTCGCCATCAAGATAAGATGTCATCGTATCGCCGCTTCTGGTCACGGCGATGTGATGCCACTGGCCCGCAATATCATCGATTTCAATCCCGGTCAACCAACTACCGTAAGGATGATGAATAATAAGTTTCCTCGGATTGTTGTTGTTAAATTGTAGCGTCCAGTGATTGATTGAGCCGTCGGAATCTGTTTTTGAAAAAATACCCGCCCATGATTTCTGTGACGAATCTGCCTTGATCCAGACGGAAAAAGTATAGTTGTTAGTTGTTAGCTGAAGTGTGGAGGAGCCGTCCTCAGTCTGCAAATAATCGTCATCACCATCGAAGTTAAGTGCCACGTGTCCACTTTCTGACGAATATGAAGGTTCACCGTGAATAATCGCATCATTGTCGTTGCCCGATGAATCTTTAGTTGTCTCGAACAGGCCTTCCTTCACAAACAGGCCTCCCAATATATTGATATCCTCACATCCGATGTTTACCCGCACTTCACCATCAACAACAGCAAGTCCCTGAATATCCAGCTCGCTGTCCTCGACGATTTTTAAATCGCCTGTCACCAGTAGTGCCGGCAGATTCTTCTGCGCGATTATGGAATTACCCGTACCCTGAACAGTCAGGTCTCCCTCGACTATAAGCATCCCGTTAATTTCTACGTCACCTTCCAATACCATATCACCGACGCGTTGGGAAACACGAACCGGGGTATATGGCCCGAGAACCTGGCTCGAAAGCGTCGAGCTGACCGGCTGAACACCGTATTCAGAAACAAAATCCGAAGCTACAACACGAGGCCATTCCAACCCTAAATTGCTGCGGTCCTTTTTTTGCCCGACTATCGCCCCGCTGAGATTGTCACAGAACACATCACCATTAACCGTGCCGTAGCAGCCCAAATCATTTGCACAATAGACATCACCGTTAACTGTAACGGCGCCTGATAATTGCCTGTCGAAAGCCGAACCTGACCAGTAAGCAATCGCAGGGTCGAGGCGTAGAATCGCCTTCAGGCTGCTGCGTGCGGTTTTTTCCCCCTGCGTCAGGCGATAAGCCTCACAACTTATATCATAATTGCAAAATCCGTTCGGCTCGACCGCAACGTCGTAATAGAAATCTCCCTCTTCAATATACTGCGACATCTCACCTGCCCAATAATCGTCATCGATTTCCTGTGGATTAAGAATCAGGCCGCGAGCGTGTTCCAGTCCCGACTCGGCCAGATAATCGGTCTTTACCCGAAGCAGCATATTACTACCGCAGGCAAGTTCCACATCGCTTCGTGACAGGAACGCCAGTGATATTATCGTTACCGCCATAACGATACCGAGTACAACCAACAGCGCCGAGCCGT